>CAZMRG010000137.1:0-8418 GCA_964568655.1 uncultured Ignavibacteriales bacterium
TGGACCAATATTCGCGACATAAATAAATACATAGAGCTGATTAACGGGAACCAACGCGCTGCGGATTTTTCTGAAGATATCGATAAGAATACATCTATAACAGAGTATATTTTTTTAGGCCTCAGAGGCAAAGGGATTGACACCCGGGAATTCAAATTGAAATATAATGAGAATTTCGAAGAAAAATATAAAGATGCAATCGAAGTTCTTTTGAAAAGCGATTTCGCGACCTTAAACAATTCCAATCTTAAAATGACCCGAAAAGGCTATGCCCTCTGCGATGAAATTGTAGCAACGTATTTTTAGCCCGTTTGTTATTCCCGCGTAGGTGGGAATCCATTTTCAGCTTTTTTAGAGTTCTGAAATAATTGTAACAAAATAAGGACGGACCTGCCTGCACCAGGCAGGCACACGGGTCCGCCCCTACAAAAAAAACCGCCATTGTTGGACCTTGTGCTGAGCGAAGTCGAAGTATTTCCCGCCGTTGTTGGTGTTATCACCAACAACTTTGTATCAGCAATGTCGATGCTTGTATGAAACGGGAATGCAGGAAAACATTTTTATCAATTACAAATCTGTACTTAGGAGTGCGCTGACAGTGTCAGCGCTGCATCGACCATGTCGATGCACTCCAAAGAAAACATAAAATAACAAAAAAGGACGCCAAATTAGCGTCCCTTTTTGTTATTTACTATTTACTAATTACTATTTGACCAACACCATTCTCTTGGTTTCAACAAAAGAGCCCGCTTCGATCTTATAAAAATATATCCCGCTGGAATAGCTCGCGGCATCCCATTTTACTTCATGGTGTCCGGGATTCCTGTTGCCGTCAGATAGAACAGAAACTTCGTTACCCAAAATATCATAAACTGTAAGCTTCACTTTGCTTTCTTTAGGAATATCAAAGGCAATTAAAGTGCTTGGATTAAACGGATTGGGATAGTTTTGGTTCAATTTAAAATCTTTAACCACGCCGCTATAGTTATTGATACCAATAATTCCGGCTATATTAAACGTCCAGCATCCTCTGCCATGAGTAACTGCTAAAAGAATTGCAGGACCTTCTTTATATTTCAAATCATATATCTGCGCTGTCGGCATACCTGTTGAAAATGATACCCAGGTTAAGCCGTCATCTGCCGACTGGTATACGCCCATATCAGTGCCAGCAAAGATCATTCTTGGATTCGTCGTTCTTAATGTAATAGAATTTGCGGCAATGTTTGGCAGATTATTTGTAATGTTTACCCAGTTAACGCCATAATTGGTCGTCTTTAATACATGTGTTGCATTTGCTCCGCCAAGTGAAGCGTAGCAAACTGCGTCATTTGTAATATCGACGGCTAAATCTGTAACATATGGATTGCCGTTTGTTGTTGTCCATGTAGCGCCGTTATCTGTTGTAACTTCTATTTTGCCGTTAGATGTGCCAATATAAATCTTACTTGTGTTCTGAGCGCTTATCCCGATGGCAGAAACGCTTCCTCCTATCACTGATGTTGTTGCAATTTGGGTCCATCCGCTACCGCTGGTGCACGTTTGCGCATTAGAAGTCTTCCATAGATCAGCCTGTCCATATACTATAGTGTTATGGTCTCCGGGGGCCATTTCATATGGATTATAGAACAATCCGCCGGTTGAACCGGTTGGGTGTACTTCTGTGAAGCCTAAGCCGCCGTTATTTGAACGTTCCAGCGAACCATTTACATATTGTCCGTAAATATAAAGCGGGTTTACAGGGTCCACTATAGTATACCCGCCGTCGCCTGTTGTTCTCTGTATCCAGTCAGCTCCGCCGTCAGTCGAATATTCCTTATCGTTATCCTGGCAGCCGCCGTAAAGTTTTGCAATATTTGTGGGGTCATAATCAGCTCCCTGGTACTGAAGCGTAGAGAGCATGTGATTTAAGTCTGTCCATGTAACGCCGTTATCTGTCGATTTGTAAACTCCGCCATCAGAGCCGCAAAACAACACTCCGTTATTATATCTTAAGCAATGAATATCGGCATGCGAAAAATTACTGGATGTGACGCTTGCCCAATCCGTTCTCTTTGTCATTGTTACGCCGCTGTTAACAGAGCTGTAAATATCCAGTCCGCCTGCTAAAATTGAAGTTGCGCTTGTTGGGTTAACAACAATAGCGTTATCATACCATCCCTGCCCTCCAAGGTAATTCGGAGTACTTGATTGTAAAATCCACGTTGTCCCGCCGTCTGATGTTTTATATACGCCTAGTAAGGCTCCAGCCGGCGTTGCTATACTTGCATAAATAGAATTCACATCTGTTGGCGCCATAGCAAGCTGAACGCGTCCCATTCCGCTGGGTAAACCGCCTGCAAGCGTCGTCCATGTAGCGCCTGCATCTGTTGATTTCTTAACAACTCCGGCGTTTGTGCCTCCAACCGTAGTATAAATTATCTGTGTATTGGTCGGGTTGATTATAACGCAATTTGCGTTGCTGCCGCTTGCCGTGCTTGTCCAGTTAAGGCCTGCATTTGTAGACTTATACACGCCTAAGCTGCCGGCAGCATAAACAATATTTGAATTTGTATGATCAATTGCTATTTGCGAAAACCTTGACCCGGTGGCCGCTGATGTTCCAACCTGAAGCCAGGTGGCCCCGCCATCTATAGACTTATATAATCCGTTTCCATAAAAACTATCCAGCGAATAATTAAGCTCGCCTGTGCCAAGATAGAGCACACTTGGATTGTTCGGGTCAACGGCAATATCGCCGCATGCCATATTTGGCAAGCCGTCGGTCAGAACCGCCCATGTAACGCCGCCATCTGTAGTTTTCCAAACGCCGCCCTGGGCCGCGCCGATATACATTATCAATGGATTTGTGGGGTGAAACGCAATAGAATTTGTCCTTCCGGAGATATAGTTTGCCCCTGTTCGGTTATAAAACATTCCCTGCTGATTTGCAGAAACCCATGTGATGGTTGATGTCATGCTGCCTGTATTCTTGTCTTTTGCAATAAGAGCAGCCTGCATGAGGGCGTTATGATATGCGTCCGGGGCGATTGTCATTCCCGGCCCGCCCGCGCGTCTGTCATATATATACTGTTCGCGCTGTGCGATGCTTTCAGGGGTTTCGCCTTCTTCATCCTGTGCAAATAGGTTTTTTGCCAGAAATAATACGTTTAACGATAATAACGCCAATAGAATTCTTATAGATAGTTTCATATCTTCTTAATTGATTTGGTTTTATGAATGGTTTTGTGATTTAATTAGGTAAATTTAGCAATAAATCATACGAATTACAAACATTTATTTACGTGAAAATATACGTAAAGGCAATTTGTTACCTCACCCCAGTCCCGATAAATCGGGACTCTCCCCTCTCCATGTGGAGAGGGGGCCGGGGGGAGAGGTAGTATAGAATTACAATCAGGCTTTTACTATTTCACACTTAAGTTTGCAGCTGACATGCAAATAACATTACTAATGGCATAAAAAAACCCGGCGCTATTAACGCCGGGCTTTAATCTAATAAACAATAATATATTAATTTCCTTCTTTTATCGACTCAGGTTCAACGCTCGCTGTCGGGGCGGCGTTTTTTGACGAATCAATAAACTGAAGCTGGTCCTCGCCTTTTACATACTTAACCGCTATCTTCGAGCCTTCTTTGAAAACGCCTTTCAGTATTTCTTCTGAAACAGGGTCTTCTATATATTTCTGTACAGCTCTGCGAAGCGGTCTTGCGCCATATAACGGGTCATATCCTTTTTCTGATAAGAACTCACGCGCTTCATCTGTAAATTCGAATGTGATACCGAGAGCAAGAATCCTCTTAAGCAGCTGACGCGTTGATATATCTATAATCTTGAATATATCTTCCCTTGTAAGCTGTTTGAATGTGATCAAATCGTCAATCCTGTTTAAAAACTCAGGGCTGAACACTTTCTTCACCGATTCTTCTATCTGCATCTTCATCTTATCGTGCTTATCTCCGCCTGTTGGATTGCCGAATCCCAATCCACCAATTGACTTAATATCCTTTGTCCCGATATTAGAAGTCATTATGAGAATTGTGTTCTTGAAATCAACTCTCCTTCCAAGCGAATCGGTCAACAAACCTTCATCAAGCACCTGTAACAATATATTGAATATATCCGGATGCGCCTTCTCGATCTCATCAAGCAGTACTACCGAATACGGTTTGCGTCTTACTTTCTCGGTAAGCTGTCCGCCTTCTTCATATCCAACATATCCCGGAGGAGCTCCAACAAGCCTCGAAACGTTGAACTTCTCCATGTACTCGCTCATGTCTATCCTGATAAGATTCTCTTCGCTGTCGAATAAGAATCTTGCAAGCACCTTAGCCATCTCGGTTTTACCAACGCCTGTGGGTCCCAAAAATATGAACGAGCCGATTGGCCTGTTCGGGTCCTTCAATCCTGCGCGGGTTCTGCGAATCGCTTTTGAAAGTTTGATTATCGCTTCATCCTGCCCAACTATAAATTTCTTAAGCTCATCTTCCATCTTAACAAGCTTCTCTGATTCAGACTGCGCAACGCGGTTAACCGGAATGCCGGTCATCATCGAAACTACATCGGCTACATTTTCTTCTGTAACTTCATGAACTATGCTCTGCGATTTAACTTCCCAGTCTAGCTTAGCCTGCTCAAGGTCCGTCAAAAGCCGTTTCTCTTCGTCCCTAAGCCTTGCAGCTTCTTCGAAGTTCTGGCTCTTCACAACCTGGTTCTTCTGCACCTTGATATTTTGTATCTCGCCTTCAAGCCCCAGAATATTTTCAGGAACAACTATGTTTGCAAGATGAACGCGTGAACCTGCTTCATCCATTACATCAATAGCTTTATCCGGAAGATACCTGTCCGTAATATAACGCGAGCTTAATTTAACAGCCTGCTCAATTGCCTTATCGCTGTATTTTACATTATGATGTTCCTCATACTTATGCTTTATGTTCATAAGTATCTGGATCGTTTCTTCTTCAGTGGTCGGGTCTACGATAATTTTCTGGAAACGCCTGTCTAATGCGCCGTCTTTTTCAATATACTGCCTGTATTCATCCAGAGTTGTAGCGCCTATACACTGCAAGTCGCCTCTCGCAAGCGCCGGCTTGAAAATATTTGACGCGTCTAACGAACCTGAAGCGCCGCCTGCGCCGACTATCGTATGAAGCTCATCGATGAATAATATTACATCGCGGGCTTTTTCAAGCTCGTTCATAACTGCTTTCATGCGTTCTTCAAACTGGCCGCGGTATTTTGTACCCGCAACTAGTGAAGCAAGGTCAAGCGTTACAACGCGCTTATCATGCAGCACTCTTGATACTTTTTTCTGAACAATTCGTATTGCAAGTCCTTCGGCAATAGCCGTCTTTCCAACGCCCGGCTCGCCTATTAAAACAGGATTGTTCTTTTTCCTGCGGCTAAGCACCTGCGCAACGCGCTCTATTTCTTTTTCGCGCCCGACTATCGGGTCAAGCTTATCGTCAACAGCAAGCCTGGTTAGATCCCTGCCGAAATTATCCAGCACGGGAGTCTTTGAACGTTCCTGTTTCTTCTCGCCTGATGGTTTTGAAGGCGGCGGAGTTGATGACTTGCCGCTCAATATATTCTGAAGCTCTTCTTTCACAACTTCGTATGTAACGCCGAACTGCTGCAATATTTGCGACGCAAGATTGTCGTCTTCTCTTAATATTGAAAGCAGCAAATGCTCGGTGCCAATTACATCCGACTTGAATATCTTCGCTTCAAGATATGTTATCTTTAAAACCTTTTCGGCTTGCTTTGTGAGCGGAATATTTCCTACTGTAAGAGTCGCGCCGGACTGCCTTACCGTATCTTCAATAACTTTTTTGATCTTGTTAACATCTTTTCCAAGGTTCTTAAAAATCTTTATCGCAATTCCTTCGCCTTCGCGGATTATGCCTAAGAGCAAATGCTCGGTGCCAATATAATCATGGCCTAACCTTATGGCTTCTTCCCTGCTCAAGCGAATTACATCCTGAACTCTGTTGGAGAAATTACTATCCATTTATACCTTCTTAGTTTAATTTCACTAAATCTAACGTTTAAATAGCAAATTTAGTTTCTTAACTGCACAAAATTACCGCAATTTTACTTTATATACAATGATAGCAAAAAGTGATATTCTTCTAACTAAAATGCAATAAAATGCGCAAATATGCAAACTCCTTAAAAACACAAAGCATGATAAAAATCATGTTTTCGGCTGACCCACGTCATTGGTCAGGATACCATCCATATGTTATTTTTGAATAGTTGATATTTAAAAATACGAACAATGTTAGTAACCACAAATATAGATAATACAGAGAAAATGGAACAAAATTCGATAAATAGCGAACCATTATACACAATCAGCACAGCTGCAAAGATTCTTGCCATTTCAGTTCATACTCTTAGAATGTATGAAAAAGAGGGACTCATCATCCCATTCAAAAAAACATCAAAGCAAAGACTCTATTCGGATGAAGATGTAGAAAGAATAAGATGCATAAGGAAAACTATTAACGAAGACAAAATAAGCATCAACGGTATCAAAACCATTTTGTCTCTTATACCATGCTGGAAAATTACCAACTGCAGCGAAAGCGGAGAAGCATGCCAGGCATTCAGCGAACATCGCAATCCATGCTGGACGCTTCAGAAAAAAAACAACTTCTGCCTGGATGTGGAATGCAGAGAATGCGAAGTGTATAGGAATTTCGGCAACTGCGGAATGATAAAAACAAAAATAAAAGATCTAACACACGCAATAAATTCAATGAAAGACTAAGTATTATTGAATTTTTTGCTTTTAAATTATTTTAAAAAACCCGGCAGTTGTTAAGTTCTGTCGGGTTAACTTTTTTTAGTCTTGTCTGTTTGTTTGTTTTCTATTGTCAGTTATTTACTATTTACTTATTTATTTATTTGTTTTTTACCGTCATTAGTCATTATTCATTGCTTTTTCCAGGCTTTATCATACGCATGCGCTAATATATCCGGGAACCAGCCGGGGATATCAGAGTTCACCATAGAAACGCATATTACATTATTCGGATAGTACATCCAGCATGTATGAAGCTGGCCGGAACCGGATTTATCAGACCATGTCCAGCCTCCGTTGTGCCAGAAATACCCTCCGTGTTTTCCGCGGTAAGTGTAACAGCCAAGCCCGTCGGTTGTCATTGTATCTCTCCAGGCGCCGTCTAAAAGTTCATTTGAATTGAACAGCGTGTTAATAATTTTCGCGTAATCATCTACCGAAACATACCATCCATAAGCGCCCATACTAAGAGCATAATCATAAAATCTCTGGCCTGCAACATTTTCATAGGGCCAATGGTAATACCAGACATTTTCCGTTAGGTCCGGATGAGTTAATCCCCTGCCGCTAAACCCGCACTTGTTGAAAATATTGTCATTCACATACCTTATATATTTATAAGCCGTTGAAGTATCGTTTGCTTCGCCGCTTAAATGATCGTATCCTTCAAGCTTCGGGATTAAAATCCTGAGCAAAGCAAAATTCATGTTCTGGTATCTATGAACAGCCATGCTGTCAACCTGCACGCCGGTTTTAATTTTGCATTCAAGCTGTTTGTACGTCTCACCGTTGCAATCCGCCGGGCCGTCATCCCTGATTCCGCTCCTATGAGTCATTAGGTCGCGGAAAGTGATCTTCTCAACATTCGGGCCGATCTCCCAATCGGGCGGCAGGTAATCTTTTATTTTTGTGTCCGGTTCGATTCCGTCTTTTTTCAAAAGCTGAGTGGTTGCTATTGCTGTAAGCGTTTTGCTCATGCTGGCTATGTGTAATCGGCTTGTATTGTCAAAATCCAGTTCACCTCCGTCTTTAACAACACGTTTTAAACCATTCGAATATTCCATAACTTTGCTCCCATCCTGGTAAATAGCAAATCCGTAGCCCATAGTCTTGCCGTTAAGCTCGTTTTTCAACTGTGCAGCAAATTTATCCGATGAAAAACCGGCAATAACATCTTCCTGTATAAGCGGCTGTTCCTGAATTACTTTATTGAAATTTGTAAAGGATGAAAATATAAAAAGAGCGGCAGTAAAAACCAGTAATTTTAATTTCATGTTATCTCCTTAAATTCAGAAATTCCTTAATTAAAAATAATCATTTTTCCCCGATAAAATAATGAAAATTTCCTCCTTCTATTTATTTAAATGAAAATTCCTTTTTCTTGTTTATGGCTTTGGCTTACAATTTTTTAATAATGCAATAACTGAAAAAGGTTTGCCTGATTAATGCAACTTTTCATCCGATGACTCCATTGCCTGCTGCTGCAGGCAGGTCATCGGATGAATTGTTTTTGCTTTATACTTAATTAAAACCTGACAGCATATTGAGTCATTTCAGGGTTTTCTGTTTTAGTTTCTGTTATTACTATTTACTATTTACTATTTA
>CAZMRG010000138.1:0-8379 GCA_964568655.1 uncultured Ignavibacteriales bacterium
TCGACCATTTAAAAGAAAAATACGGCGAGAGGATTGTAAGAGTAGGGCTGAACGCAGCGTAAAATCCATATCGATTTTCACAGATAATAATTTTTAAAGTAATTTACTCCCCAATAGGGGGTTTTTTATTAATTGAAAGTATCTTAAAATTGAGTTATTTTGCATTAAATTAGTAGGAAAGTTGATTTTTCTAATATGAAAGCAATAGCATGTATATCCCAGGTTCCGGACACTACTACAAAAGTGAAAGTGGGCTCAGACGGGCGCACAATAGATCCTTCCGGAGTAACTTACGTAATCAATCCGTTCGATGAATTCGCAGTAGAAGCGGCCGTGCAGCTTAAGGAAAAAAGCGCGGCAGAGACATATGTAATTTCTGTCGGCAAAGAATCAGCAAAGGAAGTCATAAAAAAAGCTTACGCAATGGGAATTGATAAGGGCATTTTGATAAAGACAGAAGCCGAACTTGATTCATTCGCGGTAGCAAAAAATCTTGCAGATGTTCTTAAGGAAATGAACGCGGATATTATTTTCTTTGGAAAACAATCGATAGATTATGATGATTCACAGACCGGAACATTGGTCGCTGAGTTTTTGGGTATCCCATCCATCAGCGTGGTTGTAGATCTGAAAATTGAAGGAAATACAGTCATAGCCGAAAGAGAAATAGAAGGCGGCAAAGAAATAGTTGAAGCCGCTATGCCGGTTGTTATTTGCGCACAGAAAGGGATGAATAACCCCAGATACCCGAATCTAAAAGGAATTATGGCGGCTAAAACAAGGCCTATAGAGGAAAAACAACCGACTTTTACAGAATCCAAAACAAAAGTAGTAAAAATGGAATTGCCTAAGATAAAAGGAAAAGGTAAAATAGTCGGAACGGATGCAGCCGCGGCAGTTGAGCTGGTGAAACTATTAAGAGAGGAAGCGAAGGTTATATAATGGCAAAGATATTAGCGTTTGTAGAATCAAGAGATAATAAAATAAAAAATGCAGGATTTGAGCTGGCTTCAACAGCCGTAAAATATGCGGCAGAGCTTGGCGCTGAATCTGAAATTTTATTGATAGGTTCTGATGTTTCAACAGTTGCAGGATCGCTCGGCGCATACGGCGTGAAAAAAGTTTTAGTTGCGGAAGATGCAAGACTGGATAAATATTCAACAACAGCGTATGCAAAGATAGTAGCCGAGACCGCTAAGCAAAGAGGATGCGATACAGTATTTATTTCCGCGACTCAAATGGGTAAGGATCTGGCTCCAAGAGTTTCCGCTAAGCTTGATGCCGGACTTGCCGTTGATTGCATTGACTTAAAAGTTGAAGGCGGTGAATTATTAGCAACAAGACCGGTATATGCGGGTAAAGCGCTGATTCAAGTGAAAGTGGAATCACCGGTAAAACTGTATTCGCTCAGACCGAATGTGTTTAAGATCCTAAAAGCAGAAGCGACTGCGGATGTTGAAAAGTTACAATTGAATTTAACAGATGCAGATTTTGCTGTTAAGACAAAAGAAGTTGTAGTATCGAATGAAAAGCTTGATGTATCTGAAGCGACGATAATTGTTTCAGGCGGCAGGGGATTGAAAGGTCCGGAGAACTACAAATTGGTTGAGGACCTGGCTGCAGTATTGGGAGCGGCTGTCGGCGCTTCGCGAGCCGTTGTAGACGCGGGCTGGAGGCCTCACGGCGAGCAGGTAGGCCAGACAGGTAAAACTGTTTCCCCGAATTTATATATTGCTTGCGGCATCAGCGGCGCGATACAGCATTTGGCGGGTATGTCATCAGCAAAATGCATTGTGGCTATTAATAAGGATAAGGATGCTCCTATTTTCCAGATAGCAGATTATGGTATAGTTGGCGACGTATTCGAGATTTTGCCGGCGCTCACTGAAGAATTTAAAAAAGTTTTAGCTAATTAAGTAAATGGAAAACGATAAAGTTCAGGTTGATATATTAGGATTATCGCCAACACCTGCGCCGGGAGGCGGAGGTTACGCGCTTATACTCAAAGAAATTGCAGGCGAAAGACGCCTCCCGATTATTATCGGCAGCTTTGAAGCTCAGCACATAGCTCTGGAGCTTGAAAATATTAAGCCTCCAAGGCCGCTTACACATGACCTGCTGAAAAATATTATCGAACAGCTCGGGTTTTCGATATCATTTGTATACATAAACGAGCTTAGAGACGGCACGTTTTTCGCAAAGATAAAAATGGATGTTGGCAGCATAGAAGAGATTGACGCGCGTCCGTCCGACGCAATCGCGCTTGCTCTTAAATTCTCGGCGCCAATATATGTTTCAGAAGAAGTGATAGATGAAGTTGGATTCATTCCTGAAAATGAAGATGAAGCCGAGGGAAAAGTGTTTAAGGAGACCGACCTTCCAAAGACACTTGAAGAATCTGACCCTTTCCTTAAAAGGATGAGCAAGCTTCAGAATGATTTGAAAACAGCAATTGACAGCGAAGACTACGAAAAGGCGGCTTCAATCCGCGATGAGATAAAAAAATTGGAGATGAGCAGATAGCCATTCGGTCAAAATATTCTTTTACAGGCGTTCAGTACAGTATATGGAGGACGCCTTTTTATTTTTTGCGGTGCCCATATTCCCAATCTTTCTGAATGAATTTATTAATAGATATAGGTAATACTTTCACTCATTTTGGCGTTGCAGGCAAATCGCGGATATTGTTTGAATTTAAAGTCCTGACTCACAGTAGAATTTCGGCCTCTGAAATTAATAAAAAGCTAAGCAGGTATGAAAGGAAAATAGAAAGTGCCGCAATATCTACTGTTGTGCCTTCAAAAACCGAATTCTGGAAATTGTTTGTATCAAAAACGTATGGAATCAGACCGCTGGTCATATCGGGAAATACCCGTTTACCTATTAAGATTAAGGTCAAAAATACGGGAAAGTTAGGCCCTGACAGAATTTGCAATGCTGTGGCAGGATATTATCTGTTTAAAAAGAAATCTAACGTAATTGTGATTGATCTTGGAACGGCCACAACATACGATGTTATACTCAAAAACGGCGATTTTGTCGGCGGAATCATCTCACCAGGTATTGAAACATCCGCCAAAGCGCTGCATGGCAACACAGACAGGCTTCCAATGCTGAAAACGAGGCAGTTCCTTTTTCCGCGGAAAGTAATTGGCAGAAATACTCTTGAAGCAATCCAATCCGGACTAATGTACACGGCTTCATTCACAGTGGATGGCATGATAAAACAGATTGAAAAAGAGCGCCATTGTAAGTTCAAAATTGTGTTAACCGGGGGATTCGCAAAGAGAGTTTTCCGTAAAATTGAACATAAAGCAAAGCTTGAGAGCGGTATGGTTTTTAAAGGATCGAATTATATTTTACAATACAATTCAATGGTTTAAAACGCATAGTGTAAATTATTTATTTAAAAGTAGTTAAAAGGAAATTATAATCAGGATTCTATATGAAAATAGTTACGGAAAAGATAACATTAAAAACATCAGGGAACGCTGACATAGTCAACATAACTGAGCAAGTTCAACAGTTGATAGATAAGAACGATTTTGTTGAGGGAAATGCCCTTGTATTTGTTGTCGGCTCAACGGCGTCTATCAGCACAATAGAATATGAAGCCGGGCTAAAAAGGGACCTTCCCGAATTGCTGGAAAAGCTCATTCCCGGCGAAAAAGAATACTTTCACAACGAAACCTGGGGCGATCATAACGGGCACTCACATCTGCGTTCTACTCTGTTTGGATGCTCACAGACCATTCCGTTTATAAAAAGCGGACTAATGCTGGGAACATGGCAGCAGCTTGTTTTGATCGATTTTGACGACCGTCCCAGAACCAGGGATATTATAGTTCAAATCATCGGAAAATGAATATAAGAAGAGAAAGACTTGTCTTATCGGCTATCTTTCTTTTCTGTTTCGCTATCCGCGTTGCATATATTGACCAGAAGAACCTTTGGTTTGATGAGGTTTTTTCATGGCACATGTCTATAAGCTCATTTTATGAGATTATAGTCCGTACTACCAACGATATTCACCCACCGCTATATTATTTTATATTAAAGATCTGGGATTTTCTCTTTGGAGACAGCGTATTTTCGATGCGTCTTCTTTCTGCTATTTGTACGAGCTTTGCCGTATTTTTCATTTATGGCATCTCAAAACTCTTCATGAAGCCTGCTTTGGCGTTCCTTCCCATAATTTTATACTGCATTTCACCGCTGAATCTGTATTATTCACAGGAAGCGCGCATGTCAGGGATGAATTTGCTTTTCAATATAGCAGCATTGTATTATTTTATAAGGATACTTGAAAACGAGTCTTCTCTCAGGAAGTTTATAAGAAGTCCGTTATTATATGTATTTATATTCTTCGAATCGGCCGCATTATATACACATTATTTTTCATTTTTCATATTAGTTGCGCAATTGGTCTTTCTTATTATTCATTTCCGGAATAATATAAGAGCATACAGGCCATTTGCAATAGCTTATTCGGCAGTGATTACAATTTATTTGATATGGGTTCCCGCATTAATTGAACATGTTAAAAGGGGACAGGCATGGCGGGAGAAACAAAATCTTTTGCAGGTATCAAATGAAGTTGTTAATTTCATGAAAGACGTTTCAATGGGGTTATATTATTATTACACGAATCTCAATTTTGTTCAGATTCTCACATGGTTTCTTGCCGCTCTTTCTGTTCTGCTTATAATTTTATCGTTCTTAAAATCAAAGCATAAGGATAAAGTAAATTACAGTTTACTTATCGGGCTGGCTTTGATTATACCATTAATATTAGCAAGCATAATATCATTCAATCAGAAGATAGAATTTTACAGATACCTGAGCATACTTGTTCCGTATGTATGCATTATGATGGTTTATTTACTGGATAAGATCAGGTTTAATACTATTGCGGCTGCTCTGCTCATTCTTTTTGCTTCAGTGAATTTATTTGGAGTTTACCTGCATTACAAATTTGATTTTAAGAATGATGATTACCGGCAAATCATAAAAGACATAAATTCAAATTATAAAGAAGGCGAACGAATTTATGTTTATCCACATTACTGCGGCTGGATAATTGATTACACCAAAAAGCAGGAGAATCTTAAGATACCAAATTTTATAGATCACCGTTACGGATGGGATGTTCTGTTGGATTCATTGAAAACACAGAACCCTTCACAATTCTGGGTTGTAATGGATTACAGCGATGTTGATACGAGCCAATTCAATCAATATGTAAGCGATCTAAAGAATACTTACCATCAAACATTTCTGAATAATTATCCAATGGCGCCTGCAAGGGTAGAGGTGTATGAGTTTAAAAGATGATATAAAATTATCTTTAATGAAATTCAAAGTCTAATCATTTAAGATTTGATAAAACCTAATGATTAAAAAAAGATTGAAATGTTTTGACCCCGTAGGGGTCATATGTTAATAGAAACAAACAACAATAAATTAGCTCCGTAGGAGCGACATATTAGAAACCTGCGAAAACAATAGCTTCAATAAAAATATCTCAAACCTAACACCTCAACCGAATATGCTTTGATAATATAAACCAGAGATTCCAGCCTCGCTCCTGGCGGAAGTAGGCCAGGAATTGACACAATGCATCAATAAAAAAGTCCCAAACAAGAGTTTGGGACTTAGAAAAATAAATACAAATATATCCTATCTTGAAGCGTTACGCAGCCACTTTTTCCTTTTCCTTCACTTCTTTATGCTGGCCATTTCCATTACCGTTGCCATTGGTTTTAACTTTGCTCAGATCAATTTCAACAGCGTTGCCGTTCTTGCTTCCGTAATATTTGCCGGTTCCTTGCTCCTGGTGAATGGCGTCTAATTTTTCCTGCAATTCGTATTGCTTCCTGATCTTTTCTTCGAATTCCTTCATTCTCTCTTCAATTGTCACAACTTTCTTCTTCTTCGCTATCATATCTTCCCTGTAACGCTTCAGGAAGTAATGTATTGTCTCAACGCGAATTTTGATGGAGCCTGTGGGCTTGTTTTCATCAATATCCTTGAATGAGAAATACGGCGTGCCGCTTGAAGTTACGATTTCTTCAACAACCGTGTAGATCGGCGCGTCATGTCCGCATTTAAATGAAGATAGCTCAAGCGCAACGAGATTAGGATGACGTGCCGTGTATTTAGCCGCCCAAACCTTCCTTGTTGTGTTTTCGCTGTATGAATTCTTCCATACGTCGGTGACATCGATCGGACTTTTTATAATTCCGGCCTTTACTTCATCGCCAAACAAACGTTCCATCATGTCTTCGTCAATTGGCAGCGCATCCTGATTCAGAACGGGATATCCAAGCTTCTGGAATTCTTCAAGAATTTCATGGTTGCAACCCGGGTCGTTATGATACGGCCTTGCAAGAACAACCAAACCAATCTTATCTTCTCTTTCCATTTCATCTATTGCAGCACGCGCTTTTTTACGCATGTTTTCAGTGAAGAGACTAAGAGCCTTATATGCTTCGTCGATAGCTCTGTCATTTTCTTCTTTTGAGAGGCCAAGTTTCGGGCCCCATTCTTCGAACATTTGCTTTGCGCATAGCTTCTTTTCAGTCATGTACAAATATGTATTCACATACTCAATCCCGAATTCCTTGAAGATATCGCTTTCCTTTATGAATGCCGCTTTAACAGCTTCAGATGTAGCTGTTACAGTAGGACATGCATGATGCTGCTGCGCATAAATGAAATCAGACGGCATCGTATCGATAATAGGGAAGACGATGTAATCAATTTTCTTCTTCTTGTGAATTTTATACATCAGGTTATGAATATGAGGAATACCGATTTTAGACGGGAAACACGGATCGATAGCTCCGCGTTTTGCGCCTTCTTTATATAATTCCTCGCTGGTGTATTCGGAAAAGATAATATTACCCGGCATTATACCAAGCGATTCAAAGTAAGCAGTGAAGAATGGGGTGTGCTGGTACATATTCAGAACTCTCGGCATAGCAATTACGATTTTGCTACGCCTGTTCATTAATGCAACGCGCGTATCATGTTCTTCTTTAGCTTTCTTATCAAACTTGAATTTCATTTCTTCAAGTTTAGTTGGAACAGGTATTTCATCCTTAACCTTCGCAGGCATATGAGACTTCCATACCTCAATTGCAGCCCACTCAACTAAATTAGGCGTTAAGTCTTTTATAGCATCCAGACCTTTTTTGATGTCCTTCATTGAATTAAGGTCCTCAACGGTTCCTTTCTCGCATGTTGCAATAATAAGACGCTGTGTTCCTTCTACCAATGGCACCTTTGAATCCGGGTTTGCTACCTTTTCTTTTGGAATTTCCGCTTCAGCATTCTGAACGAATTCTTTAGCTTTATCGTCAGTTGCAACATCAATGAAAGTCCTTAAGCATTTATTCTTGCAGAAATAACATCTTGTCGATTCATTTCTGGTTGTCTTGTATGTAATTCTCTCGACCAGATCCAGTCCGATAAACTGCGTTCTCATGCCGTTTTCATAAAGCCTTGCAGCTTCTATGCCGCAACCGATAGCGCCAGCTTCTCCGGTATGTTTATGAACAAATACGTTCGGGTCTGTTCCGCTGCCTTTGAATCTATCAGCGATAAAATCAGCCTGAGTTTTTACAGCGGCTAAATTATGCTGAGTCCCGCCCTGCAGAACAAAGTTCTTACCGAGCTTTGCAAGATTCGGGATCTGCGAAACATACAGCCAGATATTTTTGGGAAGCACATTTGCAAGTCCCGCCATTATTTCTTCGGCTTTCCATCCCTGGCGCTGGAAATCAACTATATCAGACTGCATAAATACAGCGCATCCATAACCGAACATCGGGTATTGTTTGGCCGAAAATGCTATATCTGCAAAGTCTTCTACAGCATATCCAAATCCCTGGGCTGTTGACTGAAGAAAATATCCATTACCAGCAGAGCATTGTGTGTTAAGTTTGAAATCTTTAACGCGTCCCTGGTCAAGAATAATGAGTTTAATATCCTGTCCGCCTACGTCAACAATAACATCAGTATCGGGATAGAAATGTAAAGCTGCTTGCGTGTGAGCCACAGTTTCAACTAATGCTACATCTCCATGGAGAACATCTCTTAATATATCTTTTGCATAACCGGTTGTTCCAATCCCGAGAATTTCAAGCGTTGCTCCCTGTGCATGGATTTGATCTCTGAGATTAAGAAGTATGTCAACGGTATCTTCAATAGGATTGCCTTTTGAAAGCTGGTAAGCTTTAACAAGCACTTCTTTATTTTCTGAAATCAAAGCGGCTTTTGTGGAAGTTGAACCGCCGTCTAAGCCGATAAATCCTCTGACAACTTCTCCGGGCTTAAAAGTAGCGGGAATAAATTTAGGAACTTTGAATTTTTCTT
>CAZMRG010000139.1:0-8316 GCA_964568655.1 uncultured Ignavibacteriales bacterium
TTATGCTGGGAATTATTTACTTGTGGATCACAAAAAAATTCAGGCTATGGCAGCTTCTCTTCGTTCTTTTATTTGCTTTGCCGCAACTTCTCGCATTCGGCAGAAACGCGTGGGCATTTTATATCTTTGTTGTTTTGGTTTTTGTTTTTATCAACTCTCTGAAGAAAAAAGCTTTCCGGCTGGTAGCCCGGCAGGGCATATTGATGATACTGGTTTTATTGACTTTCATTTTTTGCTTTATAGAATTTGTGCCTGAATCTGATTATTATATTGAGGCGCTTTCTGCAAGAGTGTTCCAGGGAAAAGATGACGTTCAATACAGCGAAGGAACCTATGGAACCCGCGTAATATTCCAGAATAACTCGCTCGTCAAACTATGGAGCAACAGCAACCTGCTGGTGGGTATCGGCATGCACCCAATGTGGGTGGTGCGTCCCGAAAGTTTCGAGGAGGAGGTTTATTACAGTTCTTTCTGCGACGTCAGGTGGCCGGCTGTTTTGGCAGCTTATGGTTTGATTGGCTTAGCCCTGGCCCTGTTCTTTCAGATCTACTATATAATTATAAGCTGGAAAATTCTCAAGAAGATGAATCAGCCAAATATCCAGACTTTTTTGGTAGCTTTTACTTTTGCGCAAATGATCTTCGATACATTTATTGATTTTACCTACAATTTTATTTCGATTGGCTTATGGGGCCTCGTTCCCCTTATGAATTTTTTAGTTGCTGTAATTGTTTACAACTACGAAAAACAGAAAAAAGACGAGAAAGATGCAATTATAAATGAGAGGCTTGAGGAAAGGGCAAACAAGATCCAGTAAAAATGCTGAGAATTGCGACAAATACAATAAAACAGAGAACAAACGGGAATACTGAAAAAACATATACGCCTGTTTTGGAGACTGATGTTCCGCGCGTATTGCCGCCAAATGCAAAACTGCTTGCCTGGGGTATTTTTCTTTTCTATTTCATTGAAAACGGAACGCTTGGCCTGATCCCGAAAGAATTATACTTTGTATACAGGAATATGAGAATTTCTGATTTCCTGCTTTATGGACTTACAATATATTCTTTATGGAACGCAAGTGAGTTCAGAGATCTTTACAGTAGCAGGGCGCTGACAATTGTCAAGATGATGCTTGTATACCTTTTGGCGCAGTTTTTTGTAAGTTGTATTTCATATGAATATAATGTGCTTGAATATTTCTTCCGGCTTAAAAGCATTTGGACTTCGTTCCTTGTGTTCCCTTTCCTGCTGCTGCTTCAGCGAAAAGGTTTGCCATACCTTATAAAACTAATTTTACCGGTGGCAATTGTTTCAAATGTACTTTATATACTTAGCGCCATATCGGGCGTTGCTTTTCTTCCGGAAATCGGCATTGTAAAACAATCGCTGCCGGGAGGGCTGGAAGTATACAGGGTCTATGGAGGAACTTTCTTTGGAGATTATTTCTTTCTTGGCTTCATTTATATCTGGCTGACCGATAAGTTCAAGCCGTATCAATTGATCCTGGTTGTACTGTTTGTAATGCCCCAGATACTTGCCTTCGGGCGCCAGGCCTGGGTTTATTATACTTTAACGCTTTTCTTAATGTTTGTATGGAGCTCCATGAGGAAAAAAGAGTTCCGTATGGTGTTCAGGCAGGTGGCCCTGTTTGCAGTGCTTGGAGCGTCATTGATATATGTCTTTGTAACTTATATTCCGCGTTCAGATTATTTAACTGAAGCCATAGGCGCAAGAATTGAACAGGGACAAAGCGACGTAAATAACAACGAGGGTACTTATGGAACGCGTGTCAACAGCGTTAATGTTCTTGTAGGGTTATGGTTAAATAACAATATGCTGTTTGGCGTAGGGATGCATCCGATGTGGGTTGTTACGCCTGTTACCGAAGAAGAAAGGGCCTATGCATGGGGCTTTTCGGACGTAGGATGGGCGGCAATTCTTGCCGCTTATGGAATAATCGGCTTTTCAATGGCGATGTTTTTCCAGATATACTTCGGGATCATTACTTTCAAAATTTTGAAGCGAACTAAAAAGAACGATATTTATACTTTCTTTGTCTTAATGTTCTTTGCAAAACTCATTTTCGATTCTGTATTAAATTATTCGACGCAGTTTTTTTCAACGGGCCTTACCGGGTTTGGCGGAGCAACATTATATATAGCTGCGATGACATACAAGTATGAGCGCCTTAACGAATAGTTCCGTTATCAATATTAACCGCAACTAAGTATTACATTTACTTTATTAACGAATAATTGTAACTTTACTGTTCCGAAAAGCGAATTATTAACCGGCTTTCGGCCCTTTTATTATGAATAATTAAGCGTTATATGAAGATTGCTTTTAACAAACCGTTCCTGATAGGAAACGAAATAGAGTATATTAAGGATGCGATCTCTTCAGGCAAGATATCCGGAGACGGCGCTTATACCAAAAAATGCCATGACTTTTTTGAAAAGCGGTTTGGCTTCAAAAAAGTCCTTCTGACGTCATCCTGCACCGATGCGCTTGAAATGTGTTCATTGCTTGTCGGCATAAATCCGGGCGACGAAGTTATAATCCCGTCATATACTTTTGTTTCGACCGCAAACGCATTTGTTCTAAGAGGCGCAAAAATAGCGTTTGCAGATTCAATGAGCGAAAACCCTAACATTGATGTTAATAAAATTGAAGAGCTGATAACTCCGCGAACGAAAGCTATTGCGCTTGTGCATTACGGCGGCATAGCTTGCCAAATGGACGAAATCATGGAAATTGCATCACGCAGAAATATCCCGGTGATAGAAGATGCCGCCCAGGCTATTGATTCATATTATAAAGGCAGACCTCTTGGTTCTATAGGCTGTCTTTCAGCGTTTTCGTTTCATGAGACAAAAAATGTTATTTCAGGAGAAGGCGGAATGATAGCGATAAATGATGAGTCGCTTATCAGGCGGGCTGAGATTATCCGCGAAAAGGGAACAAACCGCGCTGCATTTTTCCGCGGAGAAGTGGATAAATATAACTGGGTGGATATCGGATCGTCTTTTTTGCCGTCCGAAATTACCGCCGCTTTTCTTTTTGCGCAACTTGAAAAGCTGGATGAAATTCAAAACAAAAGAAAATCGCTTTGGAACCGTTACCATGAGAGCCTAAAACCGCTTGAAGCGCTTGGCAAAATTTCACTTCCGGTGATACCGGGTTATGCAACCAATAACGCACATTTGTTTTATATTATGTGCGCGAACGCTGAAGAGCGAACCGGCCTTTCCGCTTTCCTGAAAAAAAACGATATTCTTTCGGTGTTTCATTATTTATCCCTGCACCGCTCGCCGTTTTATGCCGCCAGGCATGACGGCCGTGAGCTTCCTAATTCAGACAGGTTCTCGGATTGCCTGCTCAGGCTGCCGATGTATTATGAGCTGAGGGAAGAAGATGTAGATTTTATTGTGAAGAAGATCAAAGAATTCTACGGTGAAAAGTGAGCAAATATTTTAAGATTGCTTCCATTCTGACATTAATATTTATCGCGGCATATGTTGCGCTGTTGTTCATACAACCCTCATCTATTGTCCAGAAAATCTTCCTGTTCAAATTCAATAACCCGGGGAAGGTAGATGCGGCGACTTACAGGGATATCCGGAATTTGATCTATGTCTCCGCTCTTGCCGCAATATTCATCCGGCTGCTTGAAAGTAAATACAAAAAGCCCCTGGTTGATTTCATCGTCAACGCCCTGGAAAAATTTTCTGCTGTGTTTAATATAAAAGTTCTGCTGGGAATTTCATTTATTTACCTGGCAATCCTTTTTTACTTTGCAATAACACATTATGACATGGGTTTTGACGAAGCATGGGTAATATATTATGCGAAGAATTTCTCGTCGCGGTTAATAGCATTCACGGATACTAACGGTAAAATCGGTTTTATCGATACTTTGAGCATGCTTCCTTATTTAATTTTATCGCTGGTAAATTTTAAAGCCGGGCTGACATCGGTAGCTGACTTCAAGTTTTTATCTGTTTTACTTTCCGTCATTTCGCTGTTTATTTCATTTGTGGTAACTAAAAAATTTTACGGCCGGAAAGTAGCCGCGGTCTCTTTATTTGTTTTAATTATTCAGCCGGGATTTGGATTTATGGCTTCTTCATTTTTTGGCGAAATTACAGCGGCCGCGTTTCTATTCGGAGGTCTGCATATTTGGCTCAAAGAACCTGCGCCGCCTGATACAAAAAAGATCTTACTTTCATCGATACTTTTTGCGTTAGCTATCCATACTAAATTCCAGGTCGCTCCAATTTTAGCCGTAATACTTGTAATCCTTCATTTCACCGATAGTAACAACAAGCCGCTGAAAATTCTGGCATTCACCATTGCTACATCTGCGTCAATAATGTTGATCAGGATCGTGCCAATTCTGGCGTATGACCCAAAACTAACCGGGATTTTGCTCAAGTTAGGCTATCTGGATAATGCTTTTTCGGCGTCCGCATTATTCCTGTTCGAGAAAATTCAGCTCTACAACAGGTTCTTTCCGCTTTCGGTTTTATTGGTATCGCTTGGCGTATTTTTCTTCTATCTGAAAACTATTATTGACAGGTTCTTGTTTTTATTTGCTTCATTAATATCGCTTTGGTGGATATTTCTTTATCCTTACACAACATACAGGAACCCTTTTATGGGCATAATACCGCTTTCTATAATTATCTCAATATTGGTTGTAAAATTATATGATGCCGCCGAAACTAAGAAGCGGGTGTTTGCCGGGTATGCTGCCGGATTACTCGCATTATCAGTTATGGCGTACGGATTTTCTACAAACATCATATATGCATATATTGGTTACAACGACGGGGTCCAGTTCGATCTGGACGGTTACCGCAGCAGCCTGTTTACTCCCGTTGTTGAAGATGATTCCCAGAAAAGGTTTTACAGCGATCTGGGTAAGATCGTCAGCCCTGCGGACACTCTTTATAATGGCACTTATGTAACAAAATTCTATCTGGACAACGCGATTGCCGACCTCCCGAATCTGACGGAGTCTATCCGGACAAACCCGGAAAGAAAACTCCTGTTAATAACCCGTGAACGCTACCCGCTTGATATGGAAAAAGGACGGCAAATTCTCGACTCGGTCCACGCAACATGGAAGCTTGGACTCAAAAGAGGCGATTATGAAATGTATGAGATCGTGAAATAGCAAGCCCGTCAAAACAACAACTTTCAGTTTTATTAACAGTAAATTTTTTCCACTTCGATATTAGGATCAGGATATGAATTTTATATGCATGTCCTTTGAATTCAACTGACCGTTACCTCAAAAAATAAATCATGTTTATAGGAAATTCCTAAAATACCTTTATATTATGTTTTCATTTAAGTATTTTATTGTATATTAATTCGCCGGATTTTCGGGAAAAAAGAAACTGTAACTATTCTAAAAGCAATAATTTGATAATGTCTTCACAGGCATCTGAAAAAAACATTAAAATTAGCATTGTTACAGCAATATACAATTCCGAGGGATTTTTAAACGAATTCATTCCCGAATGCTGTGAAGCGCTAAAGGCTCTGAATTGCGATAGTTTTGAAATAATCTGCGTAAATGACGGCTCTCCCGATAATTCACTCTCAAAGCTGCTTGAACTAAAAAAGAAATATCCGCAAATCTGTATAATTGATTTCGCAAGGAATTTCGGGCACCATTATGCGCTATTTGCCGGCATGGCTGCCAGCGCGGGAGATTATGTATTCCTGGTTGATTGCGACCTGGAAGTTCGCCCTGCAGTATTAGTAGATTTCTATAAGGAGATTGAAAATACCGGGCTTGATGTTGTATATGGTTACCAGGAGAACAGGAAAGGAGGATTGTTTGAGAGAATATCCGGAAGTATTTTTTGGGCGCTTTTTAACCGGCTGAGCGAAACAAAAGTGCCGAAAAACATCCTCACCGAAAGAATTCTTTCAAGGAAGTACGTCGATTCTCTGATAAGCATGGGAGACAAGAATCTTTTTCTTGGGGGGATGATGGATTGGGTTGGCTTTAATCAAAAAGGGATCCCTGTAAAGAAAACAAGCAGGGAGGGAAGATCAAATTATTCGCTGGTGAAAAAAATCTCCTTAGCCGTAAACTCAATAACTTCTTTTTCGCCCGCTCCGCTGAAAATCATCTTCTACTTCGGGTTGATAATCACTATTCTCAGCCTGTCATTTTCCGCGTACCTGATCTTAAGAAAGGTCTTTTTCCCGGACCTGGTATTCCTTGGATGGACATCTCTGCTGGCTTCAATCAGTTTCTCGCTCGGTATAATAACGCTCTGCCTGGGGATTATCGGGATATACTTATCAAAAATGTTCAAGCAGGTCCAGGACCGGCCCCTATATATAATTAAGAATACATACAGGTAAATATTACCGCAAATTTAAAATGACCGATATAATAGACTATCATAAGTTTGTTGACGAAGAACTGGCAAAACTCGGTATGAGAATCGAGCTCATAACAGAAGACCTGATGAAAAAGAATATCCGGAAATTTTCCAAATTCATAAATGATATTTTCTCGGAATACTATGATATCTACAAATGGAGGGAATATGCCGACGATGAATACCTTATGCACCCTTTGAACGATAAGTTTAAATACAGTTTTTGCATTTTCGATACCAATGACGAAGTAAGATTTATTAATTTTACCTCCATCCTGGACGGGATGCTCAACAACCATTTTGTGTTTGCTTCAAAAGACACGCGCGGAATGAATCTCGCAAAATATAACCTTATCAAACAATGCCAAACAGGCCTTGATAACGGTTTCACAAAAATCATTTATTATTTTCCCAAGAAAAACAGCCGCTCGATAATATTATTCTTAACGACCGGCATGCATTTATCTCATTTCAGGGATGAAGACCATTTGGTGGCTTACGGCAATATCCCTGATATCATACTAAATACATATAATCTCATAATATCAGATAATAAATCAAGGACATATTAAGGAATAATCATAATGAAAGTCGCCGTCATCCAGTCAAACTATATCCCATGGAAGGGTTATTTTGATATTATACATGACTCGGACCTGTTTATTTTTTACGATGACGTTCAGTTCACTAAAAATGACTGGCGCAACCGCAATAAGATAAAAGTGAGCGGCGGCGTTCACTGGCTTTCTGTGCCCGCAGGGACCGACCTGAACAGGACCATCAATGAGGTTAAGATACAGGATTCTGTGTGGGCGAAGAAACACTTTAAGACAATTGAGCAGTATTATTTAAAGACCCCTTATTATAAACTATACCGTGATTTTTTGAACCATGTATATTTTGAAAGAAAATGGGAGTTCCTTTCGGAGCTGAATCAGTTTTTGATAAAAACGATTACAGTTGACTTCTTAAAATGCAAGACTGTTTTTGATACGTCGCTGAATTACTCGCCTGAAGGAAAAAGGCCTTCACCGTCTTCTGGACCTTCTGAAGAAATGTAAAGCGGATGTATACTATTCAGGCCCATCGGCAAAGAATTACATAGGCGAAAATGATTTTAAAGATGTAGGGATAGAACTGGTGTGGAAAGATTATTCAAGCTATCCTGAATACCCCCAGCTATTTCCGCCGTTCGAGCATTCTGTGAGCATTCTGGACCTGTTATTTAACACGGGCCCCGATGCACCGCATTATATTTGGGGCTGGCGGGAAGATAAATAAAATAGCGGCAATCACGCCGCTATTTTTCAGATCATAAAATACTTCGTTAAAAACTCAGAGCTTGTCACCTTACCCTGCTAATTCTTACCCGACCGTATGGTAATCCCGAGGCATATTTTTTTGTAAGCTGGTGCATGTCGCAGCCTCCAGTTATAATTGGTTGTGTATACGGAGTAATGAAGAACGGCTTTGAGTTATCTGTCCTTGTTTTAGGCTCTATGGATATAAAAGTTCCGTGATTTCCGTCGTTCAAATTCACAATACTTGTGCAGCCCGCTCCGGATTGGATAAAATCCTGGCCCGGGGCGTTATAAAATGTATCTATTGCTCCTCTGCACGGGCCGGCGCTATCATTATCCGGGCCATAAAAACTGGAAAATGAGCCGCAAAGACTATATGTGTTAGTCAGGTTATTTAAAACCCATAATTTATAAATCCAGCCGTCATAAGGGGCAACAAGATCCAGGCTATGTGAAAAATTATTGTTTCCTGCGGAATTGCAAAGCCACATTCCCTGCGAGCAATTTGCATTATTGGTGCTTGGAGAGGCTACGTAAAAAAATCCGTTTCCTGTATCCGCCGTCAAAACAGAGCCTGGTGTTCCAAGCGCGTTTCCGTCAGGCA
>CAZMRG010000140.1:0-8278 GCA_964568655.1 uncultured Ignavibacteriales bacterium
CAGATTCAAGATTCAGTTCCAGTTTTTTCAAAGAATTTCTCAGAGTTTTGCGGCGATTGCCGAATGCCGCTTTAACAAACTTCTTAAAGAAATGGATGTCTTTAATTTTATCCTGCAGCTTGTTATCGAAATCAAAATGAATAATACGTGAATCAACCCTGGGCTTCGGATAAAAGCAATTTCTTGAGACTTTAAATAACAATTTGGGCTTTGTAAAGATCTGAACAAATACAGAGGGTATCCCGTATTCCTTCGAGTTTGGCGATGCGACAAGTCTCTGCGCAACTTCTTCCTGAACCATTATCTGAGCATCATTTATCAAAATTCTGCTATCTATCAGCTTGAAAATAATTTCGGTTGTAATATTATAGGGTATATTGCCGATCACTCTGATCTTAGATTCGTGCTGAGATTTTTTAATGTTTTCAAGATCGGTTTTCAAAAAATCTTTATTCAGAATTTCCAGTCCCGGAAATTTTTCACCCAGGAGCGCGCAGTTACCGGTATCAAGCTCAATAGCTATTACATTTTTAGTTTTTTCAAGAATGTATTTAGTGATGGCTCCGCGGCCGGGGCCGATCTCAAGAACAAAATCGTCCTTATGAATATTAAACGAATTGATGATATTCCTGCAGATATTATCATCGGTAAGATAATTTTGCCCCAGCGATTTTTTTGGGCGGGATTTGATTTCTGATGCGTTCAATATTTTTTTAATTTCCCGGAATCAGAGTCAGGAGTTTATATTCTTTTACGTTCATTTCAAACTCGCTCATTGTATTGGTTTTATACTCGCCGAACTGCCACATTCTTGCCTGGTCCTGGTAATTAGGATGCAGCGGCTGCCCTGATTGGCCCGTGCTGTTTACTGATAGCGAGTGCTCCGGGTCAGCCATGTTGACTATTATTCTCATCGAGGGCCCGAGGATGTTCATGAAGTCCCCATTTTTCATAACTTCGTTAAAGCTGTATTCGGAATTATTTATAGTCGTCTGGTCGCCGCCAACATCAAACGGCCCGATATTAAATATTTTATCGAATGCCGGAACAATCCCCAGAGGGTGACGGAATTTTACTTTATGTATATCGCCCCAGTTCCAGGTGTTAATATCCTGGTTCGAAAACTTTGTTCTTAAGAAAATAAGCGCATCCTGCAGGCTTTTTCTAATTATGTCGCTTCTCTTCTCAACGGCTTTAGTGTTAACATTATCAAACCATACTGAGTTATTGTTTCTGAGTAGATTCATTGTCGCTCTGTACGGCATATTCTGTACTATGAGAAAATCATAGAAAACTTTATCGCCAAGCTGATCTAAATAAGTGTTCCTCAGGAGATAAGTTAAGAAGGCGTTGTAAACAGATGCGAGCGGGTTAGATGGCTTCATTTCTCCGTCCCAATACCTAAACCTTTCAATGCACCATTTTATATCAGCATCGGCGCCATCGTAGTTCTTATAGGCGTCTTCAATAAATACTGCAATTTCTTTTGCGTAAGGCGATTCATAGTTCATCTGCATCAGCTCGAACTCATCAATATCAAGCTTTGTCTTGCCTTCAAGATAGCTTTGTATTTTATCATACCTGGAAGATGGTTCCCAAAGATAAGCGATGTAATAACGGCTCTTTGCTTCCGTCTTTAATATATCGAACGGGTTCGTATTTGCTGAAGCAATGTATCCTTCTTTTGGATTGAATTCATTGGGTAGTTTATCAAAATCAACGAAACCTTCCCATTCCATGTCGCCGGCGGATGGAAAAATATAGCCGGTATTGTTCGATGTCTTTCTTATCGGGATCTTCCCGCCCACATGGTAACCAATGTTTCCGTTAATATCCGCATAGATAAAATTTGACGCGGGTACGCAGAAATCTTTCAATCCTTCTTTGAACTCATCCCATGTTCTTGCGTTATCAATTTTATAAAAAGTATTTATTTCGTCAGAGAGCTCAAAACCGGTCCATTTAAAAGTCATCAATTTATCTTTGTAGGGATTTTCATCAAACGGATTTCCGTAGCTTGCAAATCCTCTTTGATTGAGTCCTGATATAACGGGACCTAGTTTAGTTATCTTCATCGTATATTCCGCTTCAACTGAGTCCTTAACGCCGATTTTTTCCACAATGGAATCCATTATATAAGGCTGGTTCTTGTAGAAATATTTATTTTCATTCAGTGAGTCTTTTTGAAGTATGATGAAATCATTGTCATCATTCATCAGGTTTGTCATACCCCAACTAATATAGCGATTGTTGCCAATCACAACACCGGGTACGCCGGCTATCGTCATTCCTCTCACGTCGGTTGAACCGCTTTTCATATGCATCTCATACCACTTAGAGGGGGCCTGGAAGCCAAGGTGCGGGTCGTTTGCAAGTATTGGCTTACCTGTCAGCGATTTCTCCCCTGATATAACCCACGCGTTACTTCCCGAGTGCGAGCAATTAATATTGAAAAATGTGCGGTAGTTCTGATACGAATCAAAAAAATCTTTTCCGAGCGCGGCAGTTTGCTGAAGCGCTAAAACAGGCGCCGGATTTTCCGACACAACTTTCGAAGAATCATTCTCAGAAGTTGTATCCGGCTTTTTAAAAAGCGAAAACGTGGTATCCGGGAATATCTCGCCAGCCTTTTCAAGCCCGACTTTATTTACAATCTCTCCGAATACATAATCAGTGTACCATGCGATGTTCAGGTCCCAGCCCATCAGCCTGGCGATCATAAGGCTATGTTCCGGTTTCCATGGTTCAGGTTTATAGTTCAGTGCGTCAAACTCGACGGGCAGGTTTTTATAATGTGTATCAATAAATTTATTCACGCCTGCTGTATATGCGGTAAGTATTTCTTTGCTCTTGGGGCTAATGCTTTCATACCAGCGGTATGCAAACTTATCTATCCCGATTGTTCTGAAGAGCTTATCAAATTCCAATACGCTGCCGCCGAGAATTTCGGCAAGCCTGCCTTCGGCAACGCGTCGGGTGATATCCATCTGCCACAGCCTGTCCTGCGCGTGCATATATCCCATTGAAAAGTACATGTCTTTTTCGTTTTGGGCAAAGATATGCGGAACGGCATAATCATCAAAATAGATTCTAACTTGTGAATTCAATCCCTGCACGGTGGTTTCGCCTTTAACGGGATAAAAAGATTTCTTAGACATGCCGTTGAAAATGAACATGAAGAGCAGTACAAGCGGAACTATTATTATGGCTAAACCCAGGAACGTTTTGAGGAATTTATTCATTGTGCAGTAGCTTGTTCCCGCGAAAGCGGGAATCTATATTGTTCTATGGTAAAAATTACGAAATTTTCTATATAATTCTTTCAAAAAGCTATGTTTTTTATCATGATTGAGAATACAAATATAGCCATATTACATTTGAACTTAAATTGTTATTTTAAGAAATATGGCTGAAAAGCCGCTTATCCGGAAATATCATAAATATTAACTTATCAAGGTATAAAATGAAAAAAACTATTTTATTAATTGCCCTCTTATTTGCCGCTAACTCTGCGCATTCACAAATAGATTTTAAACAGGGTTCGCTTGCCGATATCATGCAAATGGCCAAGGACCAGAACAAAATTGTTATGGTGGACGTAATGACCGACTGGTGCAAATGGTGTATTGAGCTTGATAATAAAGTTTACTCTAAAAGCGATGTGGGAAATATTGCAAACGCAAACCAGGTAAATTATAAAATAGACGCTGAGAAGGGCGAGGGAATTGATTTTGCCAAGAAGTATAAAGTGACGGGTTACCCAACAATTTTATTTCTTGATGCCGCGGGCAACGAAATAGACAGGATAGTTGGCTATGTGCCGGCAAAAGACTTTACTGAAATGATGACCGATTATGAAAAGGGTGTGAACACATATAGTTACTTAAAAGCTTCTCTGGATAAGGATCCCACAAACATTGATGCAAATTCCCGTTATGCTGATAAGCTTATGACGCTTGGGCAGGAAAACGACGCGAAAACATATTTGAATAAAATTATAGAGCTTGATCCTGAAAACAAACAGGGCAAAACAGACGACGCTAAATACAGGCTTGCATCATTATCAGATAAAGAAACTATTATTAAAAATCTTGAAACATTTATTGCTGAAAATCCTACTAGCGATGTTCTAAAAGACGCATATGTTTCATTGTGTGAAGCGTACTACTATTCAAAGAACGACGTTGAGACCGCTGACAAATGGTATAAGGAGGCTCTGGCTAAATTTCCAAATGATGAATCGGTTAATTCAAGCTACGGGCAGTTCCTTAATGGACGCGCAGGCGGGCTTGCTGAAAAAGGCACAGGAGCTGAGGATTACAAAAAAGGTTTAGCTCTGATCGATGCGGCTTTGCCGTACGTTAAAGGCTCGGTTAATGAAGCAAGTTCATATTATCTGCAGGCAAAATTATATTTCAATTTAAAGGATTATGCTAAAGCAAAAGAATCAGTCGATAAAGCGCTGGTTATATTTAACAGGAAACTGTACCGCGACTTAAAGGACCAGATAGAAAAACAATTAAGCTCGAAATAGATTATTGACCCTCACCGAGTCCTAGCGGACACCCCTCTCCCAAGGGGAGAGGGGACGGGTGTGAGGGGTAAATTAATATCCGCCCTCATTTAAATAACAGGAGTAATAATGAGCCTGAGAAAATTTATTTCTGCGGCGGCAAAAGGAGTTGGTTTCATCGCTTTGGCGGGCGTAGTGGCAATATTGATTTACAGCGCCATGGATATTTACAACAACTTTGCTTTCGAAAGAGCCATCATTAAAGATTCGCCTTACGGCATGACTCCGCTGCTTCATGATCCAAAGGATTACGGCAGCGCGGATGGTTTTATTAACAGCGGAGATTTTGTTTATGTCGAAGACTGGATCTCTGCCATAAACGGGCGCATAGTTTTTGCGAAAGTAAGATCCAAATTCAAAGAGGGGTATGTTAATAAAGAGCTTTTGGTTCCGACAAACTTAAATCTCAAGCCTCTTATTTCAATGTTATTACTGATGGCGATTTTTGCCGTTGCTACCAGAAAATTATATTATAAATTCTCTAACCAAAATATTGTATAAATCAAGAATTAAAATCACACTGCGTAAATCGATACTTGACCCGCAGGGTAAAGCTGTCGAACACTCCATAGAAAGCTTAGGCTACAAAAACATAAAAGATACAAGAATAGGTAAGTATATAGAGCTTACCATAGATTCCGCATCAGAAGCCGAAGCGTCGAAAACTACCGATGAAGTCTGCAAAAAACTTTTATCCAATCCTGTTATTGAGGATTATGAATTCGAGGTCTTAAACCTGAATGGTTCTACTACGTCTAATAAAAACGGAGGCGGAAAGTAAATGTCAAATGCCCGTTTTGGGGTGGTAGTTTTCCCCGGTTCAAATTGCGACCATGATGCTTATAATGTGCTGAAACATATATTAAAGCAGGATACTGAATTCCTGTGGCACAAAGATTCAAGCATTGGCAACAGGAACGTGATTATAGTCCCGGGTGGATTTTCATACGGAGATTACCTGAGATGCGGCGCAATTGCCCGGTTTTCAGGCATTATGAAAGATATTGTAAGATTCGCTGATTCCGGCGGAATTGTAATTGGTATTTGTAACGGGTTCCAAATCCTCTGCGAGGCCGGATTGCTGCCAGGAACACTGCTACGCAACGCTAACCTCAAATTTGTATGCAGGAATGTTACATTGAATATTGAAAACAAAAACACCATTTTTACCAATTCGTTCAACGGAAATCTTAATAATCAGGGATTTGTTATACCTGTTGCGCACGGCGACGGCAACTATTTCTGCGACAGCGACACGCTGAAGGAACTTGAGGATAACCGAAGAGTAGTTTTCAGATATAAAGATAATCCCAACGGCTCGATTGCCGATATTGCCGGGATAATGAACGCAAAAGGCAACGTGCTTGGGATGATGCCGCATCCTGAAAGAGCAAGCGAGGATTTGATGGGAGCTCACAACGGGAAATACATTTTTGAAAGCGTAATACAGAGTTTGAATTAATAATTCCTGTCCCCAAAAAACAGGAGAAGGGAAGTAAAATAAAATGTTTGGTTTAGGATCGCAGGAACTGATACTTGTATTACTTGTAATACTTGTATTGTTTGGCGCTAAGAAAATTCCGGAAATGATGCAGGGACTCGGAAAAGGCATCAGGGAATTTAAGAAGGCGACAAAAGACGTGGGTGATGAAATCACAAAGCCCGAAGATGAGAAGGATAAGACCGTAGTTAAATAATATGTTCAATGATTACCTGTCAGTACGAAAAGACATAGAGTCAGGAAAAGTTTCAGCGGTTGAAATTGTAAAGTATTATTTGAATAATATACAAAAGGGAAAGCGTTTAAATGCTTTCCTTTCTGTTTTTACAGACAGCGTTTTGGATAGAGCGGCTCTTGTTGATGAGAAGATCAAAAAAGGAACAGCCGGAAAACTGGCCGGAATGGTCGTTGCAATTAAAGACGTGCTTGCTTTAAAAGGGGAAAAGCTTACATGTGGTTCGAAAATATTAGAGAATTTCGAATCGCTTTATACCGCAACATGCGTTCAAAGACTGATCGACGGGGATGCTATAATAATCGGCAAAACAAATTGCGATGAATTTGCAATGGGCTCGTCGAATGAAAACTCAGCGTACGGTCCTGTAAAAAATCCGTTTGACGAAACACGAGTCTCAGGGGGCTCATCAGGCGGCAGCGCTGTTGCGGTTGCAGCAGATATGTGCATGCTTTCACTGGGTACAGATACAGGAGGCTCAGTAAGGCAGCCTGCGGCGTTTTGCGGCGTTGCAGGGATGAAACCTACTTATGGGAGAATCTCTCGCTATGGACTCACCGCCTTTGCTTCTTCTTTCGATACGATTGGAATCTATTCAATAAACATAACTAATTGCGCGCTTGCGCTTGAAGTCATGGCGGGACCGGATAAGAAAGATTCAACATCGGTTTCATTAGATGTTCCTTCATATACGAACTCGCTTGGCATTGAAGATAAAGCCAGGGGATTAAAGATTGGAATAATTGAAGAATATGCAGAGTCTGAAGGATTGCAAAAAGAAATAAAGGAGTCATTTAACAAAACAGTTGAAGCGCTGAAAGCAAAAGGAATTAGCGTTCAGCCGATTCATTTGCCGCATTCAAAGTATTCTATTCAAACTTATTACATTCTCACAACAGCCGAAGCATCAAGCAATCTTGCAAGATATGATGGCGCCAGGTACGGATTGCGTTCGGAGGATTCCGGTACAATGGAGGAGATGTATGTTAATTCCAGGACTGAAGGATTTGGCGAAGAAGTAAAAAGAAGAATTATGCTTGGTACCTATGTGCTTTCGGCAGGATATTATGACGCGTATTACAAAAAGGCGCAAAAGGTGAGGCGGCTGATAAAAGAAGATTTTAAGAAAGTGTTTGAAACGGTTGATTTCATTATCTCGCCGACTACTCCGACAACAGCATTTAAAATAGGCGAGAAAATTGACGACCCGCTTGCGATGTACTTAAATGATATATTTACGACAGCCGCGAATTTATCATGCAACCCCGCAATAAGTATACCCGCAGGCAAAGATGCCTCGGGACTTCCAATTGGTTTACAGATTATCGGCAGGGATTTCGATGAAGAAGGAGTTTTGAAGTTCGCTGATCTTATTATGCGTAATTACTGACCTGCAGCAGTTCAATCTCAGGAATTGTAAGGTTCATTTTATTTTTTAACTGCATTAAGATAGTATCTTTCTTATCGCCCAAATACCATGACCTGCTTTTCTTAAACTTAAAGCCTTTTAATATCTCGCTGTCTAATATACTTTTAACTTTAGGAACATCATCCGGGTTGCTGAGAATTATACCTCTCACAATTCCTTCGCCGGCAAATACAATAGTATCAAGCCGGAAATCTATCGAAATATTTTTTAACGCGTTTATTGCCTTAGTAAAAAGTCCTTTTTCCATATCGTTTCTATGCTGCTATTTCCATAAAAATACTTAAATCCATAAAAATTTAAAAGGCGCTTAAAGTACCTGAATTATGTTCGTTAAGTTCATTATAATTGTGAAATCATGGGAAATAAAATAAAAATAGCCGGAGTAGGCGGAAGCCTGGAAAAAAACTCGTCGACTTATGCGGCGCTAAAGTTCACAATGGATGAGCTCGCGTCATTTGGAGCCGAGGTTAAAACATATGACCTGAGCAGAATGAAATTGCCGATCTTTAATCCGTCAAAGGGAATTGAACAGGGCGGCGC
>CAZMRG010000141.1:0-8205 GCA_964568655.1 uncultured Ignavibacteriales bacterium
TTCCCGCTTCGATTCGGTAGAAGTAAACACCGCTCGCAAGATTTGTGCCGTCAAAATCAACTACGTATCTACCCGCTTTCTTAAGTTCATCATTAACTATTTTTTTCACTTCCCGCCCTAGAATATCATATATAATTAATTTTACCTTACTATCATTCGGTATTTCATAATTAATTTTCGTAGTAGGATTAAACGGATTCGGAAAGTTCTGACCTAACTTAAATGTATACGGTGTCTGTCCTTGCATTTTATGCATATTTGAAAACATGCTTCCGCTTCCGGCAAAATAATGTCCGTTGACTTCGACAACATATTCTCTCACATATTTTGCCCCCAAAGGAGGCAAGCTAAACGCATTAAATTTCGCATTTATTAAACCGGAAGAGTTAACTAACCCATAATTCGCATCAACATTTGCCACTGATGTGGTAATATCACTATCCAAGGTGGAAGTTACATAATAAGCCGCAGAAAGCGGTAACTCTGTGGTTGTAAAACCATTGTATTGTAGAGTTGCAATGCCAAGATATTTCATTTGAAAATCGCTTTGCCAACTGATATTAATATTGGATACCTTATTTGAATCTTTGAAGAGAGGTAATATTACGACTGAGTTTAATTCCCTGCGGGCAAATATTTTAGATACAACATTTGAATAAATTGAAGTTGCCGTCAACACGCCGCCGGTGTCCTTGGCAGAAGCAATCGGATACGTGAGATTTCTTAGATCTGAGATAAAAGCGTAAATGAGAGGGGAATTTCCAGGTCCCGGACCGGGACCATTTTTCATTTCGGTCACGCTTTTTGCCTTCAGTTCGGGATTCTTATCAGCCTTTTTTTTATCAAGCGGTATACCATTTTTGAAATAATTGTTTTTAAGATTTTTTAACATACTTCCGCTTGCGTAACTGAAATGCGCATACAGATTGTCATTTTTATATCCATTGGTTGGTATTGAATCAGGGTGGAAGAAATTGACATGTGAAGTAATGTTAGTTGAATTTAACACAGCGCTATCGCTTGCAACTACGCTTGCTGAATCATATAAGACGATGTCATTATTTTCTGTTACTCCCATTTTCGTGTTATATGGGTGATCTATAGCATAAAACCTAATCTGATTGATGTAACTCGAATCGTTTTCATTTTCAACCAGCCACAATTCTATTTCATTATTAGTGTTTACTTGAGGCGTAATTCTCAGTTTGTATTTATCCGTTATATCCGTCCCCGGCGTTGTAAACTCGGATCTATGCAGAATATTATTATCGGCCTGAAAATTTCCATTTACATCCTTCACATATAAAAAAGGACAGCCTCCAGCTTTTGGTAGGCAAGTTTTATGAACGTGGGTTGAGTCATCCAATTCAATAGATTCGCCTGAGGTCCACTCGGGATATAATTTTGCATGCAATTTAATGGTATTCCCAAATATATAATCTTGCATAGGAAGATCTAAATAAATATTTATCCAGCGGCCATCATCGGATTCAGTATTTCCGGCCCAGCGAAAAATGGTTGCCAGATAAGAATTAAATGTTTGATGAGTGACTTTTTTAATCAAAACAGATTCCCAATCATTGTTACTATTTTTCCTGAACGCTGTTAAATCTATATAACATTCATTCGTTAATGTTGATTGCCATTTCATATAATCAAGACTATCTTCGCAATAATCGTGTAACGTCCAGTCCCTAATTCCTACATAAGGGCGAAATTGTCTAATACCATAACCATCGCTCCATTGTTCAATAGTAAAAATATCATAATAACCTTGATTAACGACTAAATTATTCAAATGAACAAAATCCCAATCTGTATTGTATGGTCTCGTTGTAGAAGCAATATATTGCATAGCAGGGTATGCATCCACTTTAAAACAATGAATCATGCTTTGTGATTCATCATAAAAAGGAGGAGTGACGCCTGAGGTTACCCAAAGGTATGGCCATCCCACAGTACTCAGTCCTATTTTTTGAAAGGCTAGAGAATTTATTTTGACATCATTTGGAAAATATTCAACATCGTGCGACATAATCAAATAGCTACCATTATACGGGACCAAAACAGCGGTTCCATCCTCATGCAAAGGGCAGAGTACAAGTCTGTTTGTAATATTATCGATAAATGCTATCGCGCCGAAATAATTATGATGCACGCTTAGTTTTATTTGCGAACCAGCGGCAAAAGGATAAATAGCAAGTGTATTGGAATCAATGTAACCAATAACTTTCTGAACCAATGAACCATCCATATTTAAACATAAAAGAGAAGGATTAATTTGTGGGGCTTCACTTACCCAAATCTTATCGTTTGTTGGATCATCTGCTTTAAAAATACCAATATCGTAGGGATAAATAACAGAGTTATTTATGACAGTCCAGGAATCGGGATCAAATCCGGAACCCAATTTTGGATCTCTAGCAACATAATTTACAGAGATAATTCTACTATTTCCTTGATCGGCTACAAAAATAGGATACGTAGTTGTACTACCATCAACTACTTCTCTACCGCAAGTCATTGCTGAAGGAAGATTAAATTTCTGATTGTTAAACCCATATTCTCCATAGTGCCAAATATTACTTGACATGTTTCTATCAAAATGAATTAAACTACTCCACATTTCATCTAAAGCAACAATTTTCTCTCCACCCTCATATGGAAGGATCATACCGTCTGAAATGTCCCTGAATAGGGGTGACTGATTACCATTTGTATCAACTACATGCGCCATTGCTAAAGACCTATTAAAAACTTTATGATAGCATTCAAAAGTATATGGATCAGTTAAAATGCACATGTCTTTCAGTATGTGATCATATGATACTATTGTATCTATATTATCAGGGGATTGGTGAACGTGAAAAGAGCCGAATTTTTTTCTGTCAATTAATTTATTAAACTGTGTTTTATCGAATGAGAAAGAATAATTACCATTTTCTTCTCTTATCTTATTTATTAAAATTTTTTCAATGACATCTGCATTATTTTTGCTTGTCCCAGATCTAAGTATATTAATATTGTACTTTCCATCTTTTTGGGTAAAAGTGTAATTGCCATTTGATAACTCATTAAAGTATTTGAAAGATGAACCATATAACTGATCGACAGTCTCAATCAGCCGTTCAATCTGTTTTTCATCAGAAAGCTGTTCCGGCTTTCCCAATCTCCTTACATTAGTTGATTGAGAAAAGGCAATCGAACCAAGAATAAAGAATAATATTAGAGTTTTCATGATTGTTTCATATTATGATTTTGAGTTATTAAATAAATTTTCATACAAACAGACAATGTTACTTATCTATCAAATTTTTTGCTTCTATTCCCGCTTTATTGTCTGGATATTGTTTAATAATTTCATTTAAATAATCTAAAGCTTTTGATTTATTTTCATATTTTTCAATTACTGCTATGCAAGTTCCTATGACTAAGGATGTTAACCGTGAATTGGGGTTATTATCTACAAACCATTTACAATCTTTAATGATCATATCTGAATAATTTTTCTCATCACCCAATACTCTAATCATAAGATAACTTTGGAAAGCTTGCTCTATATAAACACTTTGATAATGTTTGTAGGCAAAATCTCGGTACATCAGTAAAACATCCGGAGAAGGATATAACTTGTACAATTCCCTTAATTCATTTAACGCTAAACTCTCCTCTCCAGTGGGTTTTTTAATCTCAAAATTTAAAACGTTTGAATTTATTTCCTTACCAAAAAGTTCCTTGTCCTTAATCAAACTTATTTGATAATTTCCAGCTGGCAAAAATGTTTTGTCAGTTTCAAGAATTGCTTCCTGTTTCACAGAGCCATATGCGGACCGTAAATCAAATTTATAATTATTTTCTTGCACCGGCTTAAAAACAAAAAATAAATCACCACCCAAATATCCTTCTGCACCAGAATGTCTTAAAGTTTGCATTCCATTTGAGACATTTAAGCTCATTTCTAATGTATTTCCGCTTAAATTTTTGAGAGTATCTGGCTTGTCACTCGAATTTTTAACTTTAATATATACGGGAATATCTTCAGCTTCGAGATAGGTGGCTTTTTCTAATGATATTTCAGCGTCAAAATTACTTTTAGAAAAAGAGCTATTATCAAATCTCTTATAATTTACCGAGGGTGTACATTGAGTTGTGACCATATTATATAAATCGCAACCATGATTATCGCAAAAAATCATGGCATCATAATACATATTGCCAAGAGTAAGAACACCATGCATTGTACAATTAGTTATTGCATATGTGTCTAATGAACAATGATTACGTTCATGGTCCCAATCGGTAAAAATTATTTGATGCCCCATTTCATGTCCTAAACAGGCTTCCATAGCAGATGTCCATGCTGTATCATATATTCTTTTAATCCTTCCTCCAAAAACAAATGACCATGAACCTCCTGAGATAGATAATCCTATAACATTATGTGCATAATTGCCAAAATTTGTTATGGTATCAATTCCGCAAACAAATTTATTATAATTTTGATTGTTATGATTATAAATATGCCAATAATAGAGACCTAGATAATTGGTAATATTTGTGTCTGGGGGTGCCCCTGTATTAATAATTGAATCTGGTATCTCGTGCCCTTTAACAGAGTCATATATTATTTGAATCCCTGCTCTCATTTTATAACAATTTATTAGTTTATTTCCTTTACCATTTGATATTAATGGGAACCCTGTCATGTAGCAGTGTTGAAACTTTACTTGATGCAAATCAGTAATAGAAGGACTACATGTTTCGTTTGAATGAAGGTAGGGTTTATGTTGAATTACGGGGTCTGAGGAACCACATCCGACTAGATAAACAATTTGAATAAACAATACAAGAATAAGATTTTTATTTAACATAATTTTATTAATTTAATATTTATTATTAAAATAATTATTTAGTTAATATCATTTTTTTGAACTGATTGCCATTAGAGGTTTGAAGCTGATAAAAATATAAACCACTCGAGTAGTTCTCTCCATTCCAACCAACTTCATACGAACCAACATTTAATTTTTCATTGACCAATGTTTGAATTTTCCTTCCAAGTAAATCATATATATTCAGAACGATATAGGTATCATTTTTGTTGACGTCGAATTTAATATTTGTTATAGGATTAAAAGGATTAGGGCAATTTTGGTAAAGTTGAAAACCTTTATGTATTTCAGAACTAATTTGATGAACTCCAACTGGGATACCCGTTCTAAAAACTGCTCCATTTTGTCCAACAGCCCAGCCTGTGTAAGAATCAATAAACCAAATACAATTCAAGTTTAAAGAAGTAATGATATTTGCGTTCCAGTTCAGACCATTATTTGTAGTTTGCAATATTGTTCCCGAATTGCCTGCGATATAACCCGTGTTCCCGTCTATAAACTGTATACAGTTCAGTTGATATGAAGTGATAGTTGAAACTGTCCAATTGACTCCGTAATCTGTTGATCGTCTTATTCTTCCAACTGTGCCAACAGTGATAACCTTATTCGGGCTTCCCGGTACGCCAATCAAGGCGCTAATCGTATTGTTTTGTTGATTGAGTATATAAGCCCAGTTATATCCTCCGTTTCCTGTTTGCAGGACTATTTCATTTGTTGAGCCACCTGCTACGTATCCATCAGTTAGATTCAACATAAAAATTGACCAGAGATCTTGAGTTGTTTGGCTATTCTGTGTTGTCCAGGAGCTTCCTCCATTAATAGTTTTTACGATTATTCCTTGCTGTCCGACTGCCCAGCCTGTTGTAGGATTATAAAAAAATACTCCAAAGAGATTTTGAGACATGGGGCTACTAACTGGAGCCCAATTTAACCCCTCATCGGTTGTTTTGTATATTCTGCCGGAATCTCCAACAGCATAACCATTATTAATATTTGGAAATGAAACAGAATTGACATTAGGACCATTTAAAACTTGATTCCAATTAATTCCGCTGTTGACCGATCGCCATATTCCTCCATTTCCGGCTGTAATGCCTGTAGATTCATTAAAGAATCTGACTGCATTAAGTTGAGAAGTTGGCACGGTAGAAATTTGCGCCCATTGAGCCTGTAAGGAATTAATGGGGGTGAATAGCAATAATAGTGAGAATAGTAATATTTTTCTCATAATAAATGTGTTTTATGTTACATAATATTTTTAGAGAACCAATGTGTGAATGTAAGAATATTGAATCGGGTATTTTAAGAATATTTGCATTACAAACTATCCATTCAATCGGGTACTATGAAATCTGTACAAATTTAACTTGATTCACAACATTTTTCTATGACTTACGTCATACGAAAGCATGATAAAAACCAGAGCTTTGTTAAAAGAACAACAATTGTTAAAAAAACAACAGCTATGCATGTGTGATTTACACATGCATAGCTTTTTGTAAGTTATTTAATCAATACCATCTTCCTGCTTTGCACAAAGTCTCCAGCTTCAATCCTATAAAAATATACTCCAGATGCAAGATTTGTTCCGTCAAAATCAACCGCATACCTTCCCATCTTTTTAAATTCGTTATTTACTAGTTTCATCACTTCTCGTCCAAGAATATCATACACTACCAACTTAACCTTGCTATCAATTGGTATTTCATAATTAATTCTTGTAGTTGGATTAAATGGATTGGGGTAGTTTTGGTAAATATTAAATTTTTGCGGCAATTCAGGGTTTGTTTGTTTGATCCCTACGGGCAACCCTATATTTAACACGATTCCGTTTTCACCGACAGCCCAACCCGTACTTGAATTTATAAACGATAACGCTCGAAGATAGTTAGTAGTAGATGAGGACTGTTGAGACCAATTCAATCCTCCATTCGTAGAACTTTCTATAAGTCCATTTTGTCCGCATAACCATCCCGTATTTGTATTAATAAAAAATATAGAATTCAAATTATTAGTCGTATTGCTAACGGGTAATACCCACGTTAAACCCCAATCAGTTGTTCTTCGTATCCTTCCATTATTTCCCACGCAAACACATATATTCTGTCCTGACAGAATAGACCCCGAATACAGATGGTACCCTCCAGTCGTATTTAAAATGCCGAGCCAGTTGGTACCTCCATTAGCAGTTACGGTATAATATTCTGAAGTCAAAGCGCCTAAAGCAAAACCTGTACCTGATGGCAAAGCCAAAACGAAATATAAGTCTTGCGTAAATGCCGAACTGATTGACCAAGTACTACCTGAATTAAAGGTCCTTAAAAAGATCCCATTTTGACCAACAACATACGCGAAATTTGCAGTTGCAAAAGAAACACTATTAAGATTGCTAGTTGTCCCTGAAGCCAATTGCTGCCAGGAAGAACCATTATCCGTGCTTTTATAAATTTTGCCGCTATCGCCAACAGCTATTCCAGCATTTGAGTTAAACGATAAAGAATTAAGATTTGGCCCCGTTAGCACTTGAATCCAATTCACGCCGCCATTTGTTGATCGCCATATACCCCCATAGCCTGCAACGACGCCCGTATTAGAATCAAAAAAGTTCACAGCCGTAAGTCGTGTAGTTTGTACGGTTGAGATTTGTGACCATTGAGCCTGAAGAGAAGTAGTAAATGTTAATAGTAATAATACTAAGAACAGCATTGATTTTTTCATAAGAAATGTATTTTATTTTACAACAAAATATAGATAAATTAAAGAACTTACATACAAGTGAAAATATTAAATCGAGTATTTTGAGAATATATAACTAAGTACAATTCAAACGATCAGATTTATTTATAATCTATGCTAACATAATATGACCCACAACTTATTACTATGACTTCCATCATGTGCTGGCATGATAAAAGTCAGTTGTTATTATAAAGAACGATTTTCCAGCAGAATAAAAAAGAAATTTGAACAGACTCAAATGTCTGTCCAAATTTCCTAAATTATTTAATTCAAATAACTTCATTTTCAATTTAAGCTGATAATACAAAGCTTCAAATGCCTATTTAATCAATATCATTTTCTTGCTTTGTACAAAATCGCCTGCTTCAATCCTATAAAAATAAACCCCCGAAGCAAGGTTTGTACCATCAAAGTCGATTACATACCTTCCAGCTTTCTTAAGCTCATCGTAAACCAGCTTTTTTACTTCCCTTCCTAAAATATCATACACAATTAATTTTACTTTGCTGTCATTCGGTATCTCGTAATTAATCCTTGTAATTGGATTAAATGGATTAGGATAGTTTTGAGATAA
>CAZMRG010000142.1:0-8157 GCA_964568655.1 uncultured Ignavibacteriales bacterium
TGATTGACCTATGACTATAAAATCAAAATAATTATTACTTCGCAAAATAGAAACCAAAAACCCCCTCCTTAGCAAGGAGGGGGCAGGTCTACGACTCTTCCCTACGGGTCTTTCTACGAATCTTCGATTCGAAGAATCGTAGATCGACCCGAAGGATCGTAGACGAGTCGAAGACTCGTATAGGGGGATGTCTAATTTCGCGTTATCAAAGTTACAAAAACGCAGTCCCAAACTGTCCGCCGCGGCGGATTGGGACTGAGGATTAATGATGGGTTATTGGAAACAATATCAATGTATTTACCCCCTCTCCAAATGGAGAGGGGGTAGGGGGTGAGGTATAAATGGTCAATAAAAAAAAGCGTCCGGCAAATACCGAACGCTTTATTTTGTGATGTTAAATCTTATATTTTAAGAATGGACTTAGTCCCGGTCTCTCCGGTGATGCCCTCTTTGGTGGTTGGAGCCATAATCATCTCTGTCTCTGTCGCGCCTTTCGTACCTGTCGCCATCGCGGTCCCTGTCTCTATCGCGTCTCTCATATCTCTCGCCGCCCCTGTCTCTCTCTTTATTCCTTCCGAACCTCTCGCCAAAGTTCTTGGTTCCGTTCCCCCAGTTTTTGATTTTGGGTTTCCTGCCGTCGGTAAGTTTAAAAAAGCTTCCCTGGGTAAGCTGACCTGTTTTTGTAAATGATTTGCCGCTTGTTTGCATCGTTCCGCTAAGAACGGGCTTCGAAGCAGAGAGTAAAAAGATAACGCCTAAAACTAAGATGAATGCTGATAATTTGTTTTTGTTATACATATTTTTGCATTCTCCTTTCTGAACAGTACAACACAATTCCTGAGGGTACGTTCCCGGAAAAATGTAAATTAACGTAACAATAAAGCGCTGAAAAATATGTTATTTCACAGGTTCTACATCCAGGATTATGAACGTTCCCGGTTTTAATTTCGGGCGAGGATGCGGGTTATCTGTAGTCGGCGGCGGAGGATCGTCAAAATCTGCCGTCGGCATAAATATATGATGTGTTTTTTTATCAAGCGCTATTGTCCGGGCGCCTTTCTGTGTATCAACATTTTCCAAAACTGAAAATTTATCTTTGCTATCTTCCCGGATAACTGTTAATGTTCCCATTCCGCTTGGAATGAAAACGCGTTTTGTTGCCGGGTCAAAATCTGCGCCGTCTACTCTTTCACCGGTTGGAACGGTAGTAATTACTTTCCCGTTACCGGCATCCATTACAACCAGTGTTTTATTACTGCATGCTGAAAATAAAATATTATTTTTATCATCCATTGCAATTCCGCTTGGTTCTTCGCCGGGACTCAATGTCCATGTATTTTCAACAATCATATTGACTGCATCAATTCTGCTGAGCTCGCTTTTGTCTTCAATATTAATAAATACTTTACCCTTATAATCTGCAACGCCGAATTCCGGCTTCCCGTCAAGGGCTATTGTCCCTAGTACCGCATCATTTGTCGCATCAATCACAGTCGCGTTGTTAGAGCCTCCGTTAAATGCAAATACCCTGTGAGTAAACGGGTCATATAAAATTGCATCAGGATTACGCCCGGTTGAATTTATTTTATCCAAAGTTGCATATGTTTTCATATCGAAAACATAAACCGATGAATCACGCCCTGAGCTTATGAATCCTTTGTTTAGATCCCAGGCAAGCGCTATACCGTGAACTCCGTTGAGCCCCGAAATTGTAGCGACAACCGTACCATTGGATTCATCCACAACCTGCACAACTGAACCATGAGAAATATAAATTCTGCCGGTTGCATCATCCACGCATAAGGCATCCCAGCCTTCATCGCCATCGATATGAAATTTATTCGCTATCCTGTAACCCGGGGTTTGCGCGTTTAATGAAAAGATAACGCACATAATGGTCAGTATGATCATTGATATTTTCTTCATTTTGTTAGAGAAAAATTGTAAAATATTTTATTGTTTTTTTATGCCGGACTTAATTTAGTATTCTAATAATAACGTTTTAGATTTTACCTTTCCCTGTAAATATTCTAACCGTGAAAGAATAAAAACCTTTTTAGTTAATTGTATTTTGCGTTATTTCGTATGTTTTGAGTTAAATTGTTACTTCTGACTGTCTTTAACCCGCCCGCTGAGAATGAACAATAGAGTGAAATATTTTATTGCAAAAATTGAAAACAAATTATGAATAACGAAACATCCAGGAATAAGATACCCGAAGTAGCGCTTTTGTTTTGGATAATGAAGATCTGCGCCACAACTCTCGGAGAAACCGGGGGAGATCTACTATCGATGACCTTAAAGGTGGGCTACGCAGTCAGCGTGATCATATTCATCAGCTTTTTCTTTGCAGCATTAATAGGGCAGCTTAGCGTGAAAAGATATATCCCTGTATTGTTTTGGGCAGTAATAGTTGCAACCAGCACAGCGGGCACAACAATCTCGGATTACATGGACCGCACGCTTGACCTGGGTTATGCGGCTGGGGCGGCAATATTAGTAACTGCATTAATTTCGGTCCTGATAATTTGGTTTTTCAGCGAAAAGACGCTCTCTGTAACCGAAATTAAATCCGTTAAAGGTGAAGTATTTTACTGGACTGCTATTTTATTTTCCAATACGCTTGGAACTGCATTAGGAGATTTTCTTTCAGATAATTCCGGACTTGGATTTGCCGGCAGCAACATCCTGATCTCTTCATTAATAATCCTGACTATTCTGGCTCATTACTTTACAAAAATTCCAACAGTAATATTATTCTGGATTGCATTCATTTTAACGAGACCATTTGGCGCGACCTTTGGGGATTTACTCACAAAGTCTCCGGAAGAAGGCGGCGTAGGCTTCGGCACTGTAGGAGCATCATTGGTCTTTGCTTCAATTCTTGTTATACTAATTATTTATGAAACGTTTTGGCATAAGCGGCCGGTCGCTCAAAAGGCATAGCTCGTTATTATTTGATTTGGCACGAAATTTGAAGCATCGAAAATTAGTATGAGTACCGTGTTTAATTCGAGAAACACTACTTGCGGCAATTATTTAGGATAGTTAAAGTATTGGTATTTTTTCACCCAAAACACTTCCGTTTTTTGAAACAATTTGGATTATTTTTCCATCATTTTTGGAGGCGCCGGGCTTTACTTTGAAATGTTATTATGGTAATTTTTCATATCAAAATTACTGAATTCTGAAAAAGTAAAACTAAAAATAAACAAAGAAAGGAACAAACAATGTTCGGATTAGGAAAAAAGAAAGAAGAAGAAAAAGATCCAAAAAAAGCATTAGAGAATGCTGAAAAAACTCTGAATACCGGACTTACCGGAATGCTCACAAAAGGTTTCATGGGAAAAGATTTTGTCAATAAGATGAATGCATCTATTGAAATGGGAAAGAGCGCTGTTAACACTTACGACATGTCAAATTATCTTGCAGCCAACGGAATGCCCGGAACAGCTGAAGTTCTCTCAATTGCCGATACAGGCAAACTGATAAACTTCAACCCGGTTGTTGTGCTCAAGATCAGGGTAACTCCAAGTTACGGACCGACATTTGAAGCCGAAGGCGAATCGGTTGTTTCAAAGATTGCGATTCCCAGAGTCGGAGACAAAGTTAACATAAAATACAATCCCAACGATACAAAGCAGTTTGTTGTAGTATAACGCAGGGAATCTTAACAGATTTCAGACGTCTGCGAACACCAAAAGAAGGGGCAATGTAAAGATTGCTCCTTCTTTATTTATCTTACTTGTTCTGTGCAGATGATCAAACCGGTCAGGTTTTTAATTGACAATAGAACAAACAAAAAGGGAGTAATCAACAATTACTCCCTTTAATTTTAAGATGTGATTTTGCTTAAAAATCAGCGCCCATTGAGATATAATACTTAGGCGGCGAAAAATGCTTGAGGTCGTATGACCACGCTACGTCAAATTTAAGGGGGAAGTAAAATAAAAATATTCTCGCACCCATACCCATGCCCATCAGCAGATCTTTTGTGGTAGTAGAACCATCATCTGATTTCTGGAACAGCTGTAAGTCGTGATTATTTGACCATGCCGTGCCTGCGTCAAAGAAAGCGACACCCTGTATATTCTGAAATCCGATTGGCAGTGGTCCCAGCACAAGGTATTTAAACAACGGGAATCTGAATTCAGCGTTCATCAGAAGGAACTTTGAGCCGTTTGCCGCATTGTAATCATATCCCCTGAGCGGAAGCACAGGTGTTGCAAAAGCAAAATCTTTCACGCTTTCAATCGGTAAATTCTGCGTAGCAACTGTGTAGTTGATCCAGTTATCAGTGCCGCCCATGTAGAAGTTCTGCGGGTCCCTGCCAAGGCTCACGCCTCCGTTTAAACGCCATACAAAATTATAATCATTCCAGAATTTAAAATACGTGCGGTAATCGCCCAGCGCGCTGAAGAAGCTAAGGCCGTTAACGCCTATTCTTGGTGTGCCAAGCAGCGTAAGGTTATACCTTGTGCCTCTTACAGGCGCTGTGAAACCAAACAGCGTGTTATCGTGCACGTAGCTTAAAATGGGCAGCGCGTAATTTAGAGCATCCATCGGCTGCGTCGGGTCGTCAAGATTTTCTTTTGTGAGCCGCGCTATATTAACAGCCCCGTCAAGCCTGTTAAACTTGCTGAGCGGGAACGAAGCGGACAGGTTAACGCCGTACTGACGGTAACGATACAATTGCGCCGTGTTAATGTCGTTTCCTATAAGCAGGAACCTTGCCGAGTGGTATCCCTCGATGCCGTAATCAATTCTCTTGGGCAGGTAATAATATGCAAAAGCGTAATCGCTGTTCTTTAAGTCAAGCACAAGACTTGTGGCTACGTAAATCCTGTGATTGCCCAGCATATCGCTGAACGACATCTGCGCCACGCCCTGAACTCCGAAGAACGTGCTGTAATTAACGTTGCTGTAAATGATATCAGGCGAAAACTTTATTTTGTAATTGTTAACTTTAAAGCTGCCGTCATCATTTGTGTTATCTGCTACATCAAACGAGTGGTTTTGTTTTGATTTCAGTTTTACATTGTTCGGGTGGTATTTATTTGAAACCGTATCGTTATTAATTTTCTCTAAGTTCAAAGTAATGTCGTTTCCGTACAGGTTGGACGTGTCTTTTGCAACCTGATTCTTAAGCGAATCAGCCGTTGTGTTTAAAGTCTTATTCCCCAGGCTGTCAGTTTTTACTGTATCGTTCTTTGCCAGCTGAATAGAATCAAGCCTGTTCTTTTCTTTGAGGCGGTTCTCAACAAAAGTTGTATTCGGCAATTCCGACATTTTCAAATCAATATCAAACGGATTTTCTATGTAAAAAATATCATAAGCGCCTTTGCTTAACGCCGAAAAAGCCAGCCTTTTTCCATCTTTAGAAATTGTCATCATATTGATCGGGTCGACTGAATTAGTGATAGGCCTTTCTGCTCCCGATTCCATATCTTTCAGCCAGATATTGTTGATCCCGTTCTTATCGGAAATGTAAAGAGCTTTCTTACCATCTTCCGAAAATACAATATTTGTCTCAATCGTGTTCTTATCGCCTTGAAATTTTTCCAGCGTTTTTGAGATCATATCATAAACATAAATATTCTTTTGTGAATAGTCATATTTAGACATCTTGAAATCTGCGGGAATGTCTCTCAGGTTGGTATGATCGCCCCTGTCTGACGTGAAATAAAGCTTTTGGCCGTCCCTTGACCATGACGGGTCGGAATCTGAAAACGGGTCGTTTGTTATCTGTTCCATGTACTTAGTTTTCAGGTTGTAAACCCATATGTCTGATTGCTTTGAGTTATCCGCAACCACAGCGATCGAGTTGTTGACCGGATTCCAGCTCAGAGAAAATATTCCATCAAATTTGATCGGGAGGACGGTCTCCTCTTCCGATTCGACGTCTATTAAGTGCACCGCGTCCTTATCGCCGCTTTTCACCGCTATTGCGAGGTATTTTTCATCCGGCGACCAGCACAACCCGGGAGTGATCAGGTGAAGCTCTTCATAACTTGAATTCTTATTTCCTGAAACAATTTTCTTAATTATTTCGCCGGTCTTCACTTTCGCTATAAATACATCAAAGTAATCATCGCGGTTTGATATATAGGCGATCTTATTTCCTTTTGGGGATATGGTCGGCGCTGTATTATAGAAACCGTCGCCTTTGCGGCTGTTGGTTATCCTGTTTGCGAAATCTGTCAGTTCCTGTCTTGCAGCAAAATCGGGCCAGTATGTTTGTTTCAGGCTTTTGTGCCATTTCTCATTCAGATCTTTAAGCTCCATTTTATACACATCCTGGAACCCTTCGTTCACATCGCCAAGGCCTTTTATAGACTGCATCAGGTCGCCTATTTTTTCTTTGCCGTATTCATCTGAAAGCCATGCGAAGAAGCTTTGGCCTCCGCGGTATGCAAGGTACCCATCTATATAGTCAAGGTCGGGGAGGTAATCATAAATTATTGCGTCGCGGATAAATTCATCGTTTGCTTTATCATTTCCGCCGAGCGACTGAAACTCTGCCATACCCTCGTTAAACCAGATTGGGAACTGCAGCCTGATATTTTGCGAGATAATATTCTGGATCGAGCCTCCGTAATACATATCATTCATGTATGCATGCAAAAGCTCATGATGTATAACATGCCTGAATTTATCGTAATCACCTTCAAACGGCACCAGCACCCTGTTTTTGAAAAGCTCTGTAACTCCGCCGACGCCTTCGGGAAGGTATTCGTCAAGCGCGTTGTTCTGCTGGAAATCATTGTGTGAATTGAATACAAGTATCGGTATCCTGTTCTGGATATCATAGCCGATATTGTTTTTCAGCTTTACTAAAGAACTCTCTGCGGTCATTGCAGTGAACTGGGCTAAATACTCGCCGCCCTGGCTGAAATAAACGTCAAAATGCTTCGACTGGATGTATTTCCAGTCAAATACTTTATACTGTACTTTGTTCTGCCCGAATTGCGCGAACGCGGCGTTTGAGAATAAAAAAAACAGGAGGGCTCCGATAGCTGTTTTTCCCGCTGTTTGAGAAACCAACCGGTTAAACAGGTTCTTTAATCTGATCATTAGTTATGATTAATTTTTTATACTCTATAATTATAATATGAGAATAGTTTTATTGCAATCTTATAAAACCTGCAAATAAATAATCGTTTTTTTGCACTCATTCCTGCACCAGCCGGAATCTGTTGTAGAATTCTATGGGAGTAAAAAACCTAAAAAGCCTCTTTGGTGTTTTTGTATTAATATTCCCTTATATTTAGACGCCAATAAGTTAATTTACTTGTTCAAACCACTGTGAATTTAACCCATTACAATCAACTCTTAAATGTTTTAATTGCAAAAGCTTAAAAATAGTTCCGCTTTTTGGCAAATTTAGCGGTTTTTCATAGATGGCTGGATTTAAATACTTAACAATTTTGCAGTGAAATTTAATTAAATTCAATGCGATTCCGCCCTCTTTTAAGCCCATACGATTGCAATGGAAAAATATATAGATGAAATCTAAAATATCGTTTGACAAATTTTGAAGGATAAAAATGCAGGCTCAAATATAAAAGGGGACTGTTAATAATTCTAATGCTTCAGATAAATTATGACATATTACAGACAAGAGACTAAATTCACATGCGGACCGGCTTCGATACGCAACTGCCTTCTTGCTTTGGGACACGCGTATTCTGAAAGAAGGATAAGAAGCTTTGCAGACTCGAACCGCGAAAACGGAACAAGCGAGACAAAACTTTTCAGGGCGCTTAAAGGGCTTGGATACAAATACAAAGAGTTTTATAACAGAAGCGAAGCTGCCTTTAAACAGCGTGTCACTTACAATCTGAAAAAAGGCAATAAGCTGATAATATTAACCGACCATGAAGATCATTGGATAAGCGTGGTTGAATATTCAAATAAGAAGCTTGAGATAATTGACCCTGAACAGAAAAGAATTAAAATGCAATTGACCCCCAAAGAGCTTAGTAAATGGTGCCTTAATTTTAACAAACGCACAAAAGATACTTACTATTACGGAATAATAATTTATAAGGCGGAAGAAGAGTAGCAATCATTTAACCTAAACTGTTATCTTACTTTACCCCTATAATCTGAACATTGGGTTTCACGAAATAAATCTGTAGCCGCAACCTTCAGGTT
>CAZMRG010000143.1:0-7981 GCA_964568655.1 uncultured Ignavibacteriales bacterium
AAGCGCCAATTGCCGCGCATACGGCCGCAATCTCGTCTTCAGCCTGGAACGTCTTGACTCCAAAGCTCTTATATCCTGATAGCTCCTGAAGTATTTCGCTTGCGGGTGTAATAGGATATGAACCAAGGAAAAGCTGTAAACCTGCTTTTATTGAGGCTGCCAATATTCCAATCGACGTAGCCTGGTTCCCGTTTATATTTCTGTAAATACCCTTCTCTAAATGAGCGGGTTCAATTTTAAATTGCGTTGTAAAGAATTCCGCCGTTTCGCCGAAGAAATACCCGGCTTTCATAGCCTTGATATTAGCTTCTGCCACTAATTTATTCTTCGCAAATTTTTCATCTATCCAATGAATTGTTGTTTCCAGCGGCCTGTCATAAAGCCAGTACATAAGGCCGAGCGCATAAAAATTCTTGCACCGTCCCATTTCTTTGGCGTTCAAGCCAACGTCATGCAATGCAAGATTTGTAGATTTCGTTACCGGTACCGCGAATACTTTAAAATCGGATAGTGTGCCGTCTTCGAGCGGATTTGATTTATATCCCGCAAGCTCGAGGTTTTTAGGTATGAAAGCGTCGGCGTTAACAATAATAGTTCCGCCTTTTTTGAGGTCTTTCAGGTTAACTTTTAATGCGGCTGGGTTCATCGCTACAAGCACGTCCGGTTCGTCGCCGGGTGAGTAAATATCGTCGCTTGAGAAATGGATCTGGAAACCGCTTACGCCGGCTAATGTTCCGGCTGGGGCTCTTATTTCTGCGGGGTAATCTGGTAATGTGCTGAGGTCGTTACCGTACAGAGCAGTCGTTTCGGTAAATCTTGTACCCGCAAGCTGCATCCCATCTCCGGAGTCGCCGGCAAATCTGATGGTAGCGCTCTTTAGTACCTCAACAGTCTTTTCTAAGTTTTCCAAAGCGTGTCCTTTTTCAGGCGCTATTCTTTTTCCACCTGAACTTTGAGTTGTGTGCTAATGTTGTTGGGAAGCTTCACGTCTACCGTAAATTCTCCAACATGTTTAATTGGTTCGTCTAAAATTATATGTTTCTTATCAACGTTATATCCTTTTTCCGCCAGCGATTCTGATATCATCTGCGATGTGACCGAGCCGAAAAGTTTTTCATCGTCGCCCGCTTTCGCTTTTATCAACAAGGCAACAGCGCTTATAGTTTCTGCAAGCTGTTTTGTATCCGCTATTTCTTTCGCGACTTTATGAACTTTTTGTTTCTTCAGTTCTTCAAGCGTACGGAGATTGCTCGCAGTGGCTCTTACGGCGATCTGGTTCGGGATAAGATAGTTCATCGCGTAGCCGTCTTTAACGCTTACGGCCTCGCCTGTCTTACCCAGTGTGTCGAAGTCTTGTTTTAAAATTACTTTCATTTGAATTGTTGATGTTATTTATTTAATAAACTTTTTCTATCGTCCGCAGTTTCTTCATCATCCGAATGACTCCGGCGTCATCCCGAGGTGTTTCATCATCCGATGACTCCAGCGTCATCGGATGAATTAATCTTCTATATCAGAAGAATCTATTTTTCTTATTCTGTTCATCGGATGAATTTATCTTCTATATCGAATGAATCTATCCTGCTTATTCTGTTCATCTGATGACTGTATCTTTTATATCGAATGAATCTATCCTGCTTTTTTTATTCATCGGATGACGCTGGAGTCATCCGATGATATATATAATAAAAAGTAGAGCGCGTCCCATAGAAGGAACTTACTCTACCTAATTGATTTACTTTTTATTAAAACCGTTTTTATATTTTACCTGAGTCCCCCTCCAGAAGCGCTGTGTCTTCGGGAGTAAGGTGTTTCTCGAATGAATCATCTTCAAATGTTGTCGGCTCATCGGTTCCGTGACCTTCATTAACTCTCTTGTTTAAAAACTGTATGCGTCTTGCCTTAATTTCAACGATAGTCTTGCTGTCGCCTTTTTCTGTCTTAAAAGTCCTTGACTGAAGTTCGCCTTCAACCAGAACCGCATTGCCTTTTTTAAGTTTGTCCCTGCAGCTCTCGGCAAGTTTGTTCCATGCTACAATACCCACGTAACAAACATCTTCCTGCCACTGGTCTTTGCTATCCCTGTATCTCCTGTTGCTCGCAATCGAAAAATTTACAACCGGCGTCCCGTTTGTTGTTTGCCTGAAAATGGGGTCTTTAGTCAGGTTCCCTGCGATTATTACCGAGTTCAATTCGGGCATCTTTAAATCAGCCATTTTTACCTCCGGAATGATTAACGTTATGCAAATGAATTAGTGATCGTGAAAACTTTATGCTTCTTTCGTCGAGACGGTTTCTCCGCCTTCAGCAGGAGTTTCAGTTGTTACGGCTGATTGTTCCTCTTCTTTAGCTGCGGCTTCTCTTTCCCTGGCAGCTTCTTCCTTCTTCGTGAAATATGCATTTCTTTCAGCCAGGGTTTTTTTATCGAAAGCAATATTTAAAAACCTCAAAATATTATCGTCAAGGTGGTATGTCCTTTCGAGCTTTGCAACTATATCAGGCGTGCCCTTAAACTCGACGGTTACATAATGCCCGGTTTGCCTTTTCTTTATTGAATATGCGAACTTCCTTCTGCCCCATTTTTCGGTTTTGACAATTTCGCTTCCGTTTTTTGTCAGGAAATTCGTATACTTACCGACTATAGCGTCTACTTTGTCGTCTTCCAGTATCGAATCCAGAATGAATGTTGTTTCGTAATTTCTGTTTATATCTGCCATTAAATGATTTAAAATATTAAAATATTAGGTACAAATATAGTTTGCTTCCAGTATAGAATCAAGGCAGTTAAATGCTAAATTTGCAGAAAACAAGCCTCATCGCAGCCTGCCCTCGCGCAGGCGGGGGTTCCCGCCCATATGTCATTCCCGCAAAGGCGGGAATCTTGGTTTTTCTTTTGTCATTCCCGACCTGATCGCCTGCCTGCTGCAGGCAGGGGAATCCAGACTTAAATCTCCAATAGTGTTTATAATGTACGATAATAAGCAATCCTTTCCTATGTCATCCCCGCAGAAGCGGGGATCTTGGTTTTTCTTTTGTCATTCCCGCGAATGATAATAAAGTAATCCGGTAAGTCGTTCTGTTAATCTGTTAATTTGATGAATCTGACGAATCTGATGAATCGATATCCCTTGACTTTCCAAAACCCGACCGCTAATTTTACAGCACATTACATAAGGGGATATTGCCAGAACGAGAGTTTGTGGCGGTATCTCTATTTTTATAGGTTAGAAATTGGCATTACTATCTTTTTAATTCTAATTTTAAAGGAGTTTTAATATGGAACCTTCAAATGAAGAAACCAAAGTTGATTTAAGTTGGATAATTGAAAAGGAAAATGAATTAACCTCTAATGCAAAACAAAATTTAGGAGATAACTATTTTCTCGTTGTTGATTTACTAGAAATGCTTCAAGGGATAAAAAGTTTTTCTCGAGACAATGAAGTGGCGCATTATTTTGAAGCTCAAATTATGAAAGGTTTCTATCTTGCTGTTTTGAACACAATAAGAAGACACGCAATAGAAGCAAATTTAATCGTTCGACATACATTAGAATCAATTGTTTTATTCGTGTATTCTATGGAACATAAGAGTGAATCTGATTACAAAATCCAAAGAGACAGTGACCAAATAGTTGAATTTGACGATGCACTGCTTGAAAAGGCTAATCGGTTTTTCGAAGCTAGTTTACCCTACAATTCTAAATGGGTTGAGGGCTATAAACATGTTCTGAATGCTTATTATTCACATGCTAATGTCTTTACTGCTCAATTCAATATCACGGAAGTTGAAGGAAGAATAAAACTGTTGATGTTTGACAACTATTGGGATAATTACATATGGCAAGCGCTCGGCATATTTAACGAACTTATTTGTTTAACTCTAGATTTATATAAAGTGTTGCAAAGAAAATACGAATCTTTTTTCTTCCACGATTGGTTTGAATCTAAGTTTGAAGAGTGTTCGATGCGACAAGCTAAATTAAAACAAGATTTGGTTAGTAAATTGAAAGAAGAAAATAGAGTAAACTTTCCAATTGTTGAAGAGATTATTGAAAAGTTGAATGAGAAATATGACAAAATATCTGGCAAAAATAATGAATGAAAAATCGAACCCAAAAGTATATTTAATTCATGTTCTGAAGACAAAGAGCGATTTGTTCTAGATTTCGCTGAAAAGCTTAGGGAAAAAGGTATAGATGTTTGGTTAGATAAATGGGAAATGCAACCAGGTGATAGCTTAGTTGATAAAATGTTTGAAGAAGGGATAAAGAATGCAGATGCATTTATTATTGTATTATCATGTATTAGCGTGACTAAAAAGTGGGTGAAAGAAGAATTAAATGCGAGTGCTGTAAAAAGAATTAATTCTGGTAGTAAGATAATTCCCGTAATAATAGAAAATTGTGAAATACCTGAGGTTTTAAAGTCGACTGTGTGGACAAAAATAAATAATTTGCAAGTTGATGACCAATTAATTCAGCTAGTAGTTTCTTCTATTTTAGGTATAAACCAGAAGCCCGAATTGGGTGAACTTCCTCAATACGCTAAAAAGGTCATTGACGTACTACCGGGTCTCAACATAGCCGATTCTATAGTTTTCAAATTAATTTGTGACGAAGCAATGAAATCTCAAGATTTCTGGATGACCCCAGATAATTTAATTGAAGGTATTAAGAAATTTGACATTAACGAAGATCAACTTTTTCAAAGTTTGGAAATTTTGGAGAGCAAGTATTTTATAAAAGGCACAAAAAACGAGGCTGGTTATATTATGTTTTTTGAAATAACCACTTTTGGTTTTGATAAGTATGTTCGCAAATTCATTTCTGAGTATGATGAAAAAACGACAACTATAATTGCTTTAATTGTCAATAAGAATATTTACAGTGGAGAAAAATTGGCTGAAGATTCCCAAATCGAAATTGTTTTAGTCAATCATATTTTAAATATGTTGGAATCAAACGGTTATCTCAAATTAATTTCAACCGAAAGTGGCTCCCTGATAATTGCTGAAGTTTCTCCTAAATTAAAAAGAATTTTAGATAAATAAATTGTTTTTATTGTATGAAAAAAGAAGAAGAGATTATGGCATTTCTATCCAAGAATGTATTTGACCCAATATTAAACTCAAACAAGGCCTCTAAAGAATTGAAGCAAGGTGTTCGATTAACTATAATGAGATTGAGTGAAAGAGATGCTTCCGGAATGAGAAATTATTATTGGTCAGCAATTGTCGGAACTGATAAAAGTACACGGTTTGCAAGATTAATGAAAAAAGAGGGTTTCAATCGTTTCGAAGAGGTTATTGATGAATTCAGAGAGAGGTTCAATGATGCTTGGATAAAGAAGTAGTTTCTTTTAATCTTTTGTCTAGATAATCTTATCAAAGTAAAAGAAAATGATTCGGTTGAATTAAAACATATTATTCTGTAAATATATTTGACAAAAAAAATATTCTAATTAATATGAAAAAAATAAAAGATTTTGAGTTAGTATCAGGTGCTAAGTTACAAAGCACCTTGGTAAGTGACTTAATTAAGAAATTTAGAAATTCTATAGAAACACTCGAAATTAATAAAAATGGGACACTTTACCTTTTCCAAGATTCTGCAAATGGAGCCTATTATATTGACTGCCACATCTTGGCAGAAAAAGTTGTAGATTTGTTGGACTACGAAGCCTCATTGGACCCAGAGGAACAGGAAGATATAAAAGCAAATAGAACTTTGCAGCCATTTCATAGAATGTTTTTAAAAATGCAATCAGACGCAGGAAAAGGAAGACAATTTAATGACATAATTGTTGAATATCTCCCCAAAGGAATTAGATCAGCTAAGCCTCTTAAGATTTATGGAGGACAACATAGAGCAAAATCAATAGAAGAAGCTTCCAAAAATGGAGTTAATAAATATCATGGATTCAGAGTATACTTTGGACTGACAGTTAATCAGCGAAATGATATTGCACAAGTTTCAAATGCCAATATTAACGTGCCGTTTGATTTATTAGATAGAATGCAGGAAACCGTTATTGGGCCTGAGTTGAGAGATTGGTGTAAGAAGATAGGTTTATTAACAAAAGATTTTGCAGAACGCAGAAGTAGTGACGGAACTATTACTGCAAGGTTTGCTAGAATTTTTCTTGTTAATTTTAATGAGGGAAAACGATATTCTGGATCAATAGATTCTAAAGCTTTTTATAGTTTAATTGGAGCAGAAGCGAATGAACTATATTTGTCTTGGGATAGAAGATACAGACTCAACCTTCTTCGAGATAAATCTTTATTGGAAGCTGGAAAAAACTTTGCAAATCTTCACAAGAAGCAAATGGAATCAATTAAGAAGGATAGGGAGTTATCTAAAACTGCTGAATTCAGAACAAAAGCATTAACAGCCAGTGTCTTATCGGCTTGGGCATTTGTAGCTGGTTTATTGCAGAAAGATAAAAGAAGACTTAACAAATTATATAAATTGCCCGATAGTTCAAAAGGAGCTAACCCTCTTGCAGCTAAAGAAATGTCGGAATATAAACATCAAGCGGATGAGAAAACCTATCGTGGTTTAGGTGCTCGCAGCGATAAAAAGGAACGAGGCAAGTTAATTGAGCTTTTCATCTTGTATTCTAACAAGGTCGTGCCAACCATAAGTCACGATTTGATTGATGCAGCAGTGACTAGTTTTTTAACATTCGCATTAGAGGAACAAAGACGTAAGAAACTTTTAAAAATAAAATGAGCAGCGGAGAATTAGTAGGTTTTATAAATAATCTATTTGTTGACAGTAAATTTTTTCTCATAGAATCTAAAAAGCAAATACATAACATGGAGCTATCGTCAAGATATACAAAAGCATCTATGTTGTTCGCATGGGCTGCTTTCGAAGGATGGATCAATAAAACTAGTTTAGATTTTTCAATTACTATGAAGAGACTGACTGTGCACGAAAGAGCGTTTCTAACGGAGAAGAGAATTGAATTGAAAAATGGAGTATTCCAGTTGACAAACTCAATTAAATATGAATCAAACCAAGAGAAACTTGAATTTTTGCTTTCCTCAATCGCAAAAACAAAGCTGAATAAATCAACAAAACATTGGCAAGATTTTCAAGAAATTAAAAAACTTAGAGATTCACTCGTGCATCCAAAATTAGGAAGCGAAACCAGCTTTAACATAGAGAAAGCAGAAAAAACCATAGAAGTTCTTGTTTATTATCTAAATTTGTTGTCGAAAAAGCTATACAATAAAAATTTTAAAATCTGACATCATTATTTAGCATTTTTTTACAATAGCGGCGCGGCGCCACGCGGGAATGACAAAGTGGTAAGAAGTTTACTTTATAAAATACATCAAATCTTTTTTGTAAAAATCAGCTAATCTTTTAGCTGGATAATATCTAGCCTTAGTTGTCCGTTTTCCGTTTTTGAAATATATGATTGTGTGCATTTTAATTTGCGGGCAACGTCCTGCTGTTTCAATTCCATCTCATTCCGCGCCTTCTTCTGTGAAACAGTAGCAAAGATTTCTTATTATCCTACCTCTTAACACTATCTTCAATTTCGGTCTGGATTCTCGCCGGAGTTTACCCAGCACTCGATGCGGGGCGGGAATGACATAAAATAATAGTTTTTCTTCGTGCCCTTGTGTCCTTAGTGGTTATTTTTTGTTTTTGCAAAATGCGGCTCGTTCGGGGAACGAGCCCTACAAAATATTTTTTCTCTGCGCCTCTGCGTCTCCGTGGTAAATCTTTTGTTTGTTATAAAGACGGGCGTACTTTCCTGCCTGTTTACCTGCCTTTGGCAAGGCAGCAGGCAGGCGTACGCCCCTACAGAAAAATGATAATATTCTTTCTCCTCCCCTTCGGGGAGGCGGGGTGGGGTGATTTCAGCGTCTTTGTATAAATCATTTCTGTGAATCTGTGGCTTAATACACGGGCGTACTTTCGTACGCCCCTACAGAAAAATTAAGAAAATCTGTGTTTATCTGC
>CAZMRG010000144.1:0-5611 GCA_964568655.1 uncultured Ignavibacteriales bacterium
CAGGTATCTCATTCTTCGGGAACGGCAAGATAAATTTTGATAAATACGGCATCACACGAGGTGTGGTTGGAATCTCATTTAATTCATTTAATACTTTTGAGGCAACTAAGAGCGGAAATGTGGCCATGTTGAATCAAGATATTCATGGGAACATCGATACAATATTAGTGGGAGCGAATTTTAACTATACTTTCATGAATTTCAATTTTAACCTAGGCGTAGAAATAGCTCCCACATCTTTCACGAATAAACTGAGCCCATATTTCGGAGCACGGGTAGCATTCAATAGCTTTACAAGCAATTTGACTTGGACCCCAAACGGCTCCGATACGACACATTTTGAAGCTTCTGACTTTCGCATTGGACTGATGTTTGATGCGGGGCTCGAATTTAAATTCAGCAAAACAATAGGAATGGTACTTGGCGCAAATTATAATATGGGAAATCTTCTTTTAAAGAATACTAAATCTGCTTATAGCGATTACCAAGCGTGGGGCCAAACTAACTCCTCGATAAATGACGGTGATGGACAGTTTTTTTCAAGTCTTTACAATCCAGTAATGATAAATATAACACGTACCGTTCAGGCAAAACAGAAGAATATTAACTGGGGCACAATTTATCTTGGCGTCAATATTTATTTAAATACAGCCAAGACAGGCCCAAAATCACCTAACAAAAAATATTTGAATTTCTAAATGGGCATAAAGATTCTTGACAAATATATCGTAATTCAGTTTGTCAAGAATCTTTTATTTTCGCTATTATGTTTTATCCTTATTTTTATTTTAGTCGACCTCTTTGAAAACTTAGATAAGTTTATAGATAATAAGCTGTCATTCGGTATGGTAGCTTATTATTATTTCTATTTCATCCCTGAAATAGTAAAGCTCACGCTGCCAATTGCGGTTCTCCTCTCTACACTGTTCACTGCCGGAAGAATGATAAACTATAACGAGATTATTGCTGTAAAGAACGCGGGCGTAAGCCTTTTGCGGTTCATGGCGCCGTTTTTGTTTATGGGAGTTATTATTACAGGCATAGCCGTTTATTTTAATAACTGGGTCGTGCCGGAAGCGAACAAAAACAAATTTTTTTACGACAGGAACTACCTTGGCAAGAACAGGAGCGTTGCCGGATTTAACAGGCTTTATTTTCAGGACTCGCCCAGCCAGCTAGTTACAATAGATGAGTTCAGGGATGTTGAGAGTTCAGCAAAAAGAGTATCGGTATTAAAATACAATCCTGATACGCTCACCCAGCTTGTAGTGCGCGTTGACGCTGAACAAATGAACTGGGAGGATAATAAATGGGTGATGCATAACGCCGTTGAAAGAGATTTTTCAGGGCAGAGCGAAAAGCTAACCGCATTTCCGGTAATTGCCCCGGCTGATATAGGGAACATAAACCGCATCAACTTACGGCCTGAACAGATCACCAAGAAACAGCTTACGCCGGATGAAATGAACTACACGGAATTGAAAGAATTCCTGCAAAGCCAGCTCAGGGGAGGCCAAAACGCAGACAGGACGCAGGTTGATTTTTATTCTAAAATGTCATTCCCGTTCAGCAGCCTTATTGTCATTGTTTTCGGGATATCTATTTCGACAGGGTCAAAAAGGCGCAAAGGCCTCGCGCTACAGTTTGGGATAAGTATACTGGTTAGCTTTGTGTACCTGGGTTTTGTAAAGATTTCAGAATCGTTTGGTTATAACGGAGATTTAAACCCTCTCTTCACAGCATGGCTTGCAAATTTATTATTTGCCGCTTTTGGAACAGTGAATCTTATCTTTAGAAATTATTAAGATTTTGATGAATTCCCGCGAAGGCGGGAATCTATTTGTCATACAGGAAAAAGGGAAATTGAAGAGTAAATTTCTTCTTATTAATTATCTTTTTCAGAATGACCGGGTTTTTTGAGTAATCTTAGATGTCTATATCCCGAAATAATAAAAACAGAGATTGCTTCGGCGCTTTGCGCCTCGCAATTAAGAATTAATTGATCTTCTCGTCTTTTGGATTAATCACAGGCTGGAAGCCAAAAGGATTTTGAGCGGCTCCTCCAAAAAGATTAATTTCGCCAAACTGGTTCTCATACTTTGCAATATTATCTTTTAGCGCGCCTAATAACATTTTAGCGTGCTGGGGCGTCATCAATATTCTGGCGCTAATCTTTGATTTTGGAATCCCGGGCAAAACTCTTGTGAAATCAATTATAAATTCTGCAGGTGAATGCGAAATTATCGCAAGATTCGAATATATGCCTTCAGCTTCCTTCTCGCCTATTTCAATATTAATTTGCTGCTGCGGGGGTTGATTCTGGTCGTCTGCCATTTCGTGTCTCCTTCTTACTTTTAATTAACGTAAAATACTGCATATTAGATTCATAAACAGCGCACGGAAAAATAACAATGTTGCGGATAAGCGGGAAATTTTAAGAGTTAAGAATTATTATTTTGAAACGCCGTCTAAAATAAGTTTATAGGCCGCTCCCGGGTCGTTGGAAAGCTCAACAAAACAATTCAGCTGCCTTGATAATATGTTGAATATCTTCAGCCCTAATCCTTTCGGAGATTCCAGCGCTCCAATGCTATTCATACCTGTTCCGTCATCTTTAACAGTCAGAACAAATTTCTCATTCTGCTTCCTGAAATCAATATAAATATTGCCTTCCTTCCCCTGCGGAAAAGCATGTTTTATTGAATTAGTGACTAATTCATTTATGATGATGCCAACAGGAATCGCTGCGTCTACCGGAAGGAAAACATGGTCAATTTCGCATTCGATCTTTATTTTCCTGGCGTGGGTCTGGTACATGCGCTCAAGATTAGTTATCAGCTTCTTTATATAATTCGTAAAAGGAACTTTTGCAAGATCTGAAGATGAATAGAGATCCTCATGGACAAGAGCCATGCTGTTAAGCCTAATCTGAATAGTTTGCAAATTACTTTTTACCGAGACGTCGGATGAATTTGCTTCCTGCAGCCTGATGAGGCTAAGCATAAGCTGAAGATTGTTCTTCACCCTGTGATGAATTTCGCGAAGCATCGTTTCTTTTTCTTCAAGCATCAGAATCACCGATTCCTCATTCTTCTTCCTGTCTGTAATATCAACCATCAGGTGCTGCGCGTATTTCTCGCCGTTGCTCAGGTCAACATTCACGCTTATCATGTATTGCCACTTGTTATTCCTTTTATCAAAGAACTCAGTCCTGGCGTTTCTGCCTAGCGATAGCTCGCTCATAGTGCAGTGCTTACAGGGAGCGTCGATATTATATAGCAGTTTATAACATTTCATTCCGGCTTTATCGCCGGTCATCAAACCTTCTACGTTTGAATTATTAAGTATCAGGTTATAATCGTAATCAACAACATAAAACGAGCCTTCAAGAGAGTTAATAGCGGTCCTGTATTTAATTTCGCTGTCTTTTAATCTCTTGGAGATCTCATTCTTATAAAGCGCTATTACAATGGCGCTTTTAAGTTCTCTTTCATCAAGCGGTTTCACAATATACGCGTACGGTTCTGTAAGTTTTGCGCGTTCTATAGTTTTATCGTCCGCATATGCTGTTAAGAATATCACAGGGCAATCCATAAGTTTTCTTATCTCATCGGCTGTTTCAATTCCATCTTTATCGCCTTCAATTTTTATATCCATAAGGATCAGATCAGGCATGTGTTTTAGCGCCAGCTCAATTGCTTTATCTCCCGACTTAGCTAATCCAACAACCTGGTGCCCCATCTCTTCAAGGCGTTCCTTAATTTCCAGAGAAATTATTTTTTGGTCCTCGACAACCAGAATTCTAGCGTTTTCCATAAGTTTAGGATTTTTTCTTTAAAGAAAATTGGATTTTAAAAGATGTACCGTTATCGTTGGATATGTCAATGTTCCCGTCCAGCTGGTCGGTAAGCGTTTCAATTAACTGCATTCCCAAAGTCCCCTTATTTTCAGCCAGCGCGTTATCTTTAATCCCCACGCCGTCATCCTTTACAATCAGGGAATAATTATCGCTCCCGTCATTATTGAAACTTATCGAAATGCATCCGGCGCTTTCATCAGGAAAAGCGTGTTTCATTGAATTAGACACGAGCTCGTTAATGATAAGTCCGCAATGTACAGCCGTATCGGTATCCAGCATTATATCCCCTACGTCAAGCTCCAGCCTGATCCTAGACGAATCAAGGCTGTATGACCTGAACAGGAACGCCGTGAGGTCCTTTATATATTCGCCATAGTTAAATGTGGCAAGGTCCTCAGACTTATAAAGCTTTTCATGTATCATAACCATCGATTTAACTCTGTTCTGCGATTCTATCAAACCTTCCACCAATGCGGGGTCTTTTGATTTTTTTGCCTGAAGGAACAATATAGACGAGATCACCTGCATGTTATTCTTAACCCTGTGATGGATTTCCCGCAGGAGCATTTCTTTATCCTTCAAAGATCTCTTTATCTCTTCTTCAGCTTTTCTTCTTTCGTTCGATTCCATCGCCAAAGTCACAAGACCGGTCACAGAAATTACAAAATCCAGTTCCTCAGGCAGCCATTCTACCCTTTTCTCATTATTTGATTCTATGCAAAGCGAACCGACCACTTGTCCTCTGGACCTTATTGGCGATATCAAAGCAAAAGTGGTTCCGTGAGTGAATAAATATTCATTTGCAAACTTTAACAGCTCTTCTTCCCTGATGCTTTTCTTATTAATGATCAGGTTATCTGACATTAACGCCCTGTAAAGTCCGCCAGATTTATCGAGCCCAATTTTTTGACCGGATGAATGAGAAAAGTCTGAAGATATGAACAAATCGTTACATTCAATAAGACTTTCTTTATCATTGAACAGCCATATTGACGACCTGTCTATTTTCAGCGCTGTGGCAGTGTTCTCAGTTATATTCCTGAAACTGCTTTCCAGGTCAACCTCCAGCCTTGATAGCTCAAGAAGAGTTGACTGATGCCTGATGATTTTTTCGTCGGTTGCTCTACGTCTTTCTTCCTGCTGCTTTTCCCTGGTAATATCTGTCATCGCGCCGATTATTGCGTGGATCTTTCCCGCTTTATACTCAAACTTAATTAAAGTTCGCACCCAGATAAGCGAACCGTCGCTTTTTTTCATCCTTGCTTCAACATGAAGCGGCGCTTCTACCCGTCCGTGTTTAACATATTCTTTAATAATTTTCACGCAATTCTCAAAATCCTGCGGGTGTATTACTTTCATTCCGAACTCGTATGGGTTCTCGAGAGCTTCCCTGAGTTCATAGCCTAACATATTTTCGATTACCGGCGACAGAAAATCAAATTCTTTAGTGACATGGTTAAGCCTGAACAGTACATCAGGAACAGATTCTGCGAACTGCCTGAGATTCCTCTCGCTCTTCTTTAACTCTTCCTGAGCCGCCTTCCTTTCCTGGATTTCATGCCGCGCTCTTTCATAAGAAACCGCATTCCTGTTAGCTAATGCCACCTGGTTCATCAGTGATTCAACAAACCTCACCTGTTCTTTACTGTAAGCGGATAATTCACGGCTGTGGATCTGAACGGCGCCTAAGACTTTGTTTTCAAGCTTAATAGGGATTATCATAGCCGATCTCGGACTTTGGGATCCTTCACC
>CAZMRG010000144.1:5711-7941 GCA_964568655.1 uncultured Ignavibacteriales bacterium
ATAATACTGTACATCCTGTCGTAAATTTCATCAAGGTCCAGCGAACTTGAGATCTGTTTCCCTGCTTCATAAAGAAGCTCAATTTCCCTGCTGTGTCTGCGTATGCTTTCTTCAGCCGCTTTTCTTTCGGAAATATTCATGAATACATTAACCGTAAGCAGCGGCTTGTTGCCTTTTGCTTTCTGGAATATTGCGGCAGAATGCTGAAACCATTGCCAAACGCTTTTTGCATCCTTTATCCTGTAATCAATTGTGGTTATCTCGCCTTCTTCCATATGTGCCAGCCTTTTTCCGAAATCATCTATCAGATGGCGGTCATCTTCATGATAAAAATGCTTTCTGTTTTCTCCGCCCAGGCTGCTTATAACTTCAAGGTCGCCGGCAGTATAGCCCAGCGACATCAGCAGCGATTTGTTTGAATATATTATCCTGTCATTTTTAACATCATAAAGCGAAATAAAACTCGGGGTAGTAAAAGTAATTTTTTCAAGCAGCTCTTTTGTGTTCAGGATCTCGTTTTCGATCTTTATCCTGTCGCTGATATCTCTTACAGATGTCAGCATGCTTTTAATTCCGTTAATATTCAATAGCGCTGCCGAGAACAACGCGTCAAAAACCGTTCCGTCCTTCTTTTTAAGCGAGGCCAGAAAGCTTGTGACCTTGCCGTGATTAATTACTTCATCCACCAGCATCTTGCGCTGGTCCGGATGCACCCAGGTGTTCATCCTGAGCGCGCTTTTGTTAAGCGCCTCCTCCCTGGTATATCCGGTGAGTTCTTCGAAGCCCCTGTTAACTTCAAGGAAATGAGAATCATCAATTCCGGATATAGTAAGCGCATCCGGCATGAAGTTAAATATGGTTGTGAACTTTTCTTCGCTTTCTTTTATCTCAATCTCAACTTTTTTACGTTTTATCGCCCTGCCCAGTTCTGCAGAAACAAGCATAAAGAAATCATTCAGCGTCGAATCAATGTTCTCGCATAGAACTACCAGAACTCCGTGCGTCTCGTATTTTGTATTCATCTTATACGCGCATGAAAAAGCCTTCAGGGATTCATCCCCGGATGAATATTCAACGCTTTCGACGCAATTTATCTGCGATTCAAGCAGCTTCGTAAGATAGGCGCTGTTATTGAATACGCCGTTTTGCGTCATTATTTTTTTAAATGAACCAAATTCAATTTCGTCTGAAATTCTTGTCGAAGCGCTATTGGTAAATACATATAACTTTCCTCCCAGAAGGCCGCGGTACTCGACAAGAATGTTCGCTGCTTTTTCAAGCAGGTCGGCGATGTCTGACGTATCGCTTATCCCTCTGGCCAACAGGTACATAAACTCGGAATTTCTTGACTGTACAACAAGCGCATCCTGGATATTCCTGCTTTCAGTTATATCCTGTCCGCTGCTTATAATACCGTCAATTTTTCCATTTTCGTTTTCTATGAGAGAGGTATGCCATGATATTAAGATCTCTTTACCCGCGCCTGTTAAAATGCTGTTCTCGTAAACCAAATCAGGCTGTTTCCCTGACATCAGTTCCTTAAACCTGCCAGACATTTCTACTGAGCTTTGAGGGACAAAATTTTTGAACCAGTTCTTTCCTATTATTTTCTCTTTTGGAAGGCTGAGGATCTCTGAAGCTTTTTTGTTTACAAATGTAACTACGCCTTTGGCGTCAAGGGCGATTATCATCACGCCGGCAATGTCAAGATAGAGCTTATCCAGCTCGTTTTCTCTTAACAGAGTATTAGAATAGGGCTTAATCTTATTTGAATTTTTCGGTTTTACTGTCATTTTACAAAAATGTATCTACCTTTTCAAATTCGCTCAATAAATGCAAAAAGGAGGACCAAAGCTATCCCCCCTAAGCTGTTTTTTTTGCCCCAATAATTTTGAAAATCTAGTTTTTTTTTTGCTTATAATTATATATTTATCTTAATAATATTGAAATAAATATAAGTGTTTAAATACGATTTAAAAATAACATTAACACGGTATTAGACAAGAGTTTACATCCCCCTGGAAAATAAAACTGTTAAAGACCTATTATTTATATGTTTAAAATGTTTTCAATTTTAACTAAAGACCATATTATTAAAACTTTAACAGGTGAGAAGAAGATAAGGCAGGCTCTAATCAAGCCGGCCTTATCAATTCATTCAGAGGGGGGAAAGCAGATGTATGAGAATCTGTTAATGCTTTCTTAGCCCGGTCATTTGGTACCCACGGGA
>CAZMRG010000145.1:0-7922 GCA_964568655.1 uncultured Ignavibacteriales bacterium
ATTTGACGAATTCAAAGAAACATTTCCGGATATTGAATTAGTTGAATTGGTAAAATATGTGGATACGGGGAAAATAGTCACTTCGGGCGGAATATCGGCGGGAATAGATATGTCATTACATGTAATTGAAAAATTGATCGGGAATAACCACGGCGCTAAAACTGCGGACGAAATGGAATATGATTATTGATTCATCAGATTTGTCAGATTCATCAGATTCATCAGATTACATGTTGCAGGTTGCAAGTTACAAACAAACAGAAAATCAGATTCATAAGAACAGAGAAAAGAAATTTGTTAGCCCCGTACCCCGTATCGCGTGGCGCGGCAGGCGCTAGGGGCGAAATATTAGTAGTAAATAAGAAAAACATTCAGCTCCGGAGGAGCGTTATAATAAGATAATAGAGGGTGTTGGAGTTTAAAGAGTCGTTATGACAAATTCGATTAAGCCGCGATTAGCGGCTGTAGATATAGGCACGAACTCGTTTCATCTTGTAATAGTTGAAGCGGATACTGCTACGGGCAAGTTCAAAATACTCGGCAGGGAAAAAGAAAACGTTCGCCTGGGCACCGGCTCGACGGATATGAAATATCTATCCGAAGAAGCTATGATACGCGGCATTGAAACGCTGAAGCGCTTTAAGACTATGGCGGATTCAGCCGAGGCTCCGCTGCGGGCCATTGCAACAAGCGCTGTGCGGGAAGCGAAGAACCAGTCCGAGTTTATTAAGCGCGTGAAGGAAGCGACCGGGATCAAAATTGAAGTAGCCTCAGGCGTTGAAGAGGCAAGGTATATTTATCTTGGCATTTTGCAAGCTCTGCCGGTATTCAATAAGCAGATACTGTTAATTGATATTGGCGGCGGCAGCGCGGAGTTTTTGATCGGGCTTCACCGGGAAATTATTTACGATAACTCGCTTAAGCTGGGCGCGATGCGCACAACTCAGCGGTTCTTTGGCGATGCGAAGGAAATTGATTCGAAACAGGTTAAAGAGTGCCGCAAATACGTAAAAGGAATGCTGAACATGGTTGCGCGCGGAACGAAGAAGATCCCGTTTGAGGAAGCCATAGGTTCATCGGGCACAATAAATAATATTGCAAGTATAATAAAAGTAAAACGAGGCGAGAGCTTAGAAGCGCCGATAAATAATTTTACATTTACTAAAGACGAGCTTAAAGACGTTGTTGATGAAATACTTGAAGCAAAATCAATTAAGCAGCGAGCTAAGATTGCCGGGCTTGATCCCGCGCGGGCGGATATAATAGTTGGCGGCGCTATAATTGTTGAGCAGATATTTAAAGAGCTTGAATTAAAAGAGCTGACTGTATCTGAATTTGCGCTGCGCGAAGGAATAGTTTTCGATACGATCGAAAAAAAATATATGTCAAAACAGGCGGGCCACCTTGACGATATAAGATACAAAAGCGTGATACATATCGCCGAGAGCTTTAAGTATGAGAAAGAACACGCAATGAGCGTTACAGGCCTGGCGTTAAAGATATTTGACCAGACAAAGGACCTTCATCTGCTGGGGGCTACGGAGCGCGAGTATCTTGAAGCTGCCGCGATACTGCATGAGGTTGGGAGTTTTGTATCGCACTCACAGCACCACAGGCATTCATATTACCTGATAAGGAACTCGGAGCTGCTGGGTTACACTGAAAACGAAAAAGAAATTATAGCAAACGTGGCACGTTACCACAGGAAGAGCCACCCTAAAGCCAAGCACGCTGATTTTACGAAGCTGAGCTCAGAAGACCAGCTGATTGTTAAGAAGCTTGCATCGATACTTCGGATTGCTGACGGGCTGGACAGGACGCACCAATCATCTGTGAGAGATCTGGTCTGCAGCCGGACGAACGGACAGCTTGATATTATGCTTAAAGCGAACCGCGGCAAACAGCTTGAGCTTGAGATATGGGCGGCTGAGCAAAAGAAGCAGCTCTTCGAGGAAACATATGGCGTGGAAGTTAAGTTTGAATCGGCATAAGGTTGCAAGTTGACAGGTTGCAAGTTAGCAGGTTACAAGTTGCAGTCCTATAAAGCAAACAGATATAAAAACATTAGCTTAGGTCATCAGTCACCCCAAATTAATCACAAGAAATATGAATTGTTACTAAGAATAATCATGTGCATTTTAGAGCATTAGTAACTCTATTTTATGATCTTTTTTTGTTGGAAGATGCTATGAAAAAGAAAATTCTTATAACTCTGGTTCTGCTTTTACTCACTTCTATTTTTTCACCGATACTTTTTTCACAATGGATTAGAACGCCGGGACCGGAAGGATGCAGGGCTTTAACTTGTACAATCTCAGGCAATAATTTTTTATTGGGCACATCAACAGGGGATATTTATTATTCTTCCGATCATGGCGGGAACTGGGCGCTGAGCGCATCAGGAATTCCTTTTGACGCATCGATCAATAGTTTTTCTCTCAGCGATGGGTTAGTATATGCGGCAACCAGCCATGGAGTTTTTTATTCCTCTGATAATGGCATAACATGGCTGACAAATGATGCAAATTGGGAGATGAACATTTTTTCACTTGTCCACTCAGGGAGCGTCTTATTTGCAGGTTTTAGTGACGGAGTATACAAGTCAACCGATAACGGGTATAATTGGTATTTAAGCATCAATGGACTTCCCGTAAATCCTAATGTTCAGGCGATGGTTGTTAAGAGCAGTTATATTTTTGCTACGGCCGGAAACGGAATTTATGTTTCTACAAATATGGGTTCTAACTGGAGTTCATCAAGCCTTGGACTGCCTCAAACGGGAATGAACTCAATTATTTCCTGCAATAATAGATTGTTTACAAGTTGTTTTTTGGGGGTTTATTCAAGCACGGATAATGGGTTTCATTGGGATTCATGCGGTACTATTCCATCTATAGCTTTTCCAAGCATAACTTCAATGTGCGCTGATTCAAATGAGATTATAATAGCAACATCTTATAATGGAGTTTTTAAATCAATAGATTACGGAGCCAACTGGATTAGCTGTTCGAATGGAATCCCCAGCTCGGGTAATCAATATGCTCTATTAAATTGTATTTATGCAAACAACAATTATTGCATCACAGCCATGAATCATGCCGGAGCGATGGTATCTTCAAATTCAGGCGGGAACTGGATTTTTTCAGCGCGAGGAACCTCAGGGAGCGAGGTTGAAAAACTATTCTCGGATGGAGGAAATCTTTATGCCGGAACGTTTTTCAATGGTATATCATTAACAACAGATATGGGCGTTAGCTGGAACAATCTGAATTCAGAGTTCCAGTTATTTGGAGTTGAGCAGATCTTTCATTTCGGTCAGAACATTTTAGTAGGCGCACAGGGGCAGCCCTATAGCGGTATTTTTCTGTCATCAAATGGCGGTGCGAACTGGATTCTGGTACAATCAGATTCTATATGGGATCGGCAATTAAAAGGATTTGCTTCGATAGGAAATACTATTTTTGCCGCTAACGAGGATTCGCTTTTAAGATCAAATAACATGGGATTCAATTGGACAAGTTGCGGCCCATCAAACTTTTACAGTTATTCAGGGATATACTCACATGGTTCTGATTTGTATGTCATTGCGAACGATAGTTTATTTCGTTCAAGTAACAGCGGGTTAAACTGGGTAAAGATTTTCTCTGGCGCTGAATACCCAACCTGTATTTCTATCAGAGGTAATGCTATTTTCGTGGGCACTGAAGGTTACGGAATATACAGATCAGTAGATAATGGAACCAGTTGGTCAAATATAGGCCTTAGAGACGGATATACCATAATTACCATTTGTATATCGGATACAAATGTTTTTGCAATAGACGGCACAACTACTTATTATTCTGCCAATTTCGGTGATTCGTGGTTTCCGGTCGATCTTCCTCACCCATACGCTTCTTTTTTATGGGATATTGCGGTGCAAAACGGTTATTTATTCGCAGCTTCAGAGAATTACGGGGTTTGGAAAAGGCCGCTTTCAAGCATAATTGGAATAAAAAGTATAAGCTCATCAAATCCAAAGTTCTTTAGGCTTCATCAAAATTATCCGAATCCGTTCAATCCATCAACTAAGATCAGGTTTGATATTCCGGCATCTGTTAACGATAAAGGAATTACAAAGTTAACGATTTTTGATATACTTGGAAGACAAGTTACGACGCTTCTTAACCAGCGACTTACTCCGGGATCGTACGAAGTTGACTGGCACGCGGAAAATTTTGCATCAGGTATATATTTTTACCGGCTTGAAACAGGAAATTATGTTGATGTGAAAAAAATGATATTGTTGAAATAGCTGATTGCGTAAAGCTTCGGCGGCACGCTTTGAGCCTTAATTGGGTGCAAAGAGCTGTAACTCGAAACGCCGTTTCGAGTACTCCGAACAGCGTTCGGAGTTACAGAAAAACCGGCCTCATCAAAGAGATTGCTTCGTCCTGCTAAAGCGGGCCCCGCAATTAATAATTTACTTTCTCAAGAAATAATCCTGATGGGGGCGCTGTGTATTCGGCGACGCCGTCGTAATGGGCGCTCAGGAATTTTTCTATATCGCGGTTGGTCATTGTTCCTCTGCCTATTTCAACCAACACACCGACAATTCTTCTTACCATCTTCCATAAAAAGTGAGAGGCGCGGATACGGAGATAAATTTTTTCTTCCGAATCAGTTACTTCAATAAATTCAACTTTGCATTTTGTTGATTTATCTTCGGCGTTTTTTTCTGCAAATGAAATGAAGTCATGCATGCCTTCAAACAGCTTTGCGGCATCCTGCATTTTATTCACGTCCAGCTTGTCTTTTACCCACCATACAAAACGTTTTTCAAATGCTGTGCGGCGCTTTGATATAACATAAAGATACTGGCGCGATTTCGCCATGTGCCGCGCATGAAATGTGGCGTGCGCTTTTTCTATTTCGAGGATGTTGATATCGGAAGGGAGCTCGTCGTTAATTTTCATTTTAAGGATCTCAGGTCCCAGCATTGTAACGCAATCAAGGTGCGCGACCTGCTCGATAGCATGGACGCCGGCGTCGGTTCTGCCTGAGCCCTGCAGGTCGATGAAATCATTTTTGCTTTTGGATTTTTTGAAGACAGCCTGTATAGCTTTTGTAAGCGTGCCCTGAACGGTCTTTATGGCTGATTCCTTAGGCTGTTTCTGCCAGCCGGAGTAATTTGCGCCGTTGTATTCGAGATAGATTTTAAATTTCACACCGCAAATTACGCGAATAACATACACAAATAAAGGCAGGAATAGAAGGTGCAAAGACGAATTTCTAAATTCTAAATACTAAACAAATAAGAAAAATTCGAATTTCACAACAAGGCAAAATAAGTTATAAAATCTTTTGTACGGCTCGTTCCCCGAACGAGCCGTATATGTTAAGTCTTTGACCACCCCGGCTCGCTAATGCGAGCCACCCCCTTAAAAGGAGGGGGGCCGTAAATTTTTTGTTATTATGATTTTTTAAAGAAGAGATTATCTAAGCTGAACTTGCCGGGGCCGGTGAAGAATAATGCGATAAATACGGAAAGCATTTCTATAGCTTCAATTACCCTCGACCACGGGTCAAGATGCGTTAAATGAAAAGTAACGGCGACTATCATGTTGCACATCATAAAAAATGCTACGGGACGGTTGAACAATCCCAGGATAAGCAGCGCGCCCCCGCCAAACTCGGTGATAGATGACATAAATCCCCAGAACATCGGGGCAAAATGTATTCCGAGATTACCCATTGAAGCGCCCTGTTTTACCCAAAACTCGGGGCCGCCTGAAATTTTTGGCCAGCCATGAACAAGTAAAAATGCGCCGCCGATACCGAGCCTTAATATGAGAAGTCCGAAATCTTTGTATTTAGATAGAAATGATAAAGCCATAGGATTACAATTAGTTTTATGTTTAAACACATGTAGGAGTGGATTAAGTTTCAGGAGGGCAGAAAACCAGATCTTTTTAGAATCTAAAACGCTAAAAGATTTTCTCGTATTGAAATTTTTAACTTTGCCTTTCTTTTGCTCGCCCAAAAGAAAGGCGAAAGAAAAGGGCGCCACCGAAAACCGTCGGCTCGCCACTTTCGCAAGCTAAAAATTCGAAACTCGTGCCGCCGAAGGCGTCACTCAAACAGTCGAATTTTATTAACGCTTGCTCAGCATCTCGCTAATTCGACGGTTTTCGAAATGGAAAGTATGAAATTATAAGCTCTCCCCCATAATAAAGAGGTGAATGAATGTTTTTTGCTGTTCTAATAAAGAAATCATGTATTATTGAAACAAAGAGAAGACATTTATTGTAATTAGTCATTAGTAATTATTTATCAGCGTTGTTTTTAGCGAGTCGTTTACCAGAGATAAATTAATTCCTTTGGAGCTATCGGTATTTACGGGGATAGTTTCGAAATGTTTTTTATCCCATGTGACTAAGACTCTGTGCGCGCCCGGCATTAGCTTTATTGATTTAGTTACGTAATGTTCCGTTTCGCTTTCAGCCATTACGGTACTTTCCGGGATAATGATTTCATTCCTGATATAGACGTTCATTGTTTTTCCGAAGAATGATTTATCAACCCTTATCTCATAATCCTTTTTCTGTTTATCAAGCTGTGCATGTAAAACATTCATCAGCGCACTAAGGCAATTAGACCACTCGGTTTGCCAGCTGTCTTTTATGAAGGTCATGCCGCCATTGAAAATATTCGCATACTTGCCATCGGCCCATGATAAAGAGATACTTTCGCCGCCGCGGTCAAGAACCTGCTCTTCATAAGTTTTTATCCTGTCGAAATCATTATCCTTAAATGTTTTATAAATCGCATCAAGCTCAGCTGCGCCAAGATTAAAATATATTTTGCTTTTTGCTCCGCCGTCGTTCACTTCATATGTGCAGCTATCTGAGGATAAATACATCGTCTCGCTGTAATACATCATGCCGCCGCTTAAGCCGTATAAGATAGCGAATTTTTCCGGGCGTGAATCAGGCAGCGGGTCGTTTTTGCGCTCATCAATGGTGGCTGTGGAACAAACAAACGCGTTTAGCGAAAAGAACAGGTTTAATACTATTAATGCTATCATATTTTTATTGGTTTTCATAATATTTATCTTTGATACTTGAATTGATGATAGTTTGTTCCGTATTAAACGCTGGAATATGCCGCTAATATAACAGATTTACAGTAATTTACAATTGTTAAAATCAAAGAATAATTTATGAAAAGCGCTGAATACTGGATAGAAAAACTAAAGCTTCAGAAACATCCTGAGGGCGGTTGGTTTAAGGAAGTTTATAAGTCTGACGAGAAAATTTTGAAAGATCATTTGCATAAAAGATTTTCCGGCGCGAGACACCATTCAACATCCATATATTTCTTATTATCTGGTAATGAGTTTTCTGCGTTCCACAGAATTAAATCTGATGAGTTGTGGCATTTCTACGAGGGCTCGGCGATAACGGTTCATATGATTGATGAAAACGGAAAGTATTCAAAAGCGCTCGTAGGAAATAATTTTGATAACGGCGAGGCGTTTCAGAATGTTGTTCCGCACGGGGTTTGGTTTGCTTCTGAGCTGAGCGATAAAAATTCATACGCGCTGGTTGGATGCACGGTCGCGCCGGGATTTGATTTTGAGGATTTTGAGATGGGGGATAGAGACACGTTGTTAAAGATGTTTCCGATGCATAAAGAAATAATTACAAGGTTGACGCAATAAGTTTTTGAAATAAATTGACTAGTTGAATAAGAAATTTCAACTTCAATTTCATATACTTTTTTAAGCGAGATTTATTTTTGATTCACGTTACTTTCTTTTCACCGATGAAAAGAAAGTAACCAAAGAAAAATCGCCCGCTACTGAAAAATTGCCTAAATCCTTCCATAATGCCGGCAAGAATTCCAACTCACCCGCTTGCAGCGGATTCGAACAGGGAATT
>CAZMRG010000146.1:0-7921 GCA_964568655.1 uncultured Ignavibacteriales bacterium
ATTCTGTTTTATTGGATTTTCCGGCGGACTATGTTTACCGGACGCTGACCGATTTTGCCTCGTACTCCAAATGGTGGCCCCACGCAATAAAATTCCGTATTGAACATTTAAATCCCGGGGTAACCGGCACAACCTTAGAGGTGCAGAACGGGCTGGTTAAATGGAAATCGAAGATAAGCGCATTTAAAACCAACCGGTTGCTTTCAATCGACTATACAGACGGCGCATGGGTTGGCAAAACAAACTGGCGATTTGAAAACAAAGACGGTAAAACCGAGCTCACATTTGACATAGATCTGGATATTAACCAAGCCTGGTTAAAGTTTGTTTCATACTTCCTCAACTTTTCGCAAATACATTCCAAACAGGTAAAACATGTCTTCGGAAACCTGACAAAATATCTTAAAGAGAACGAAGGCATTTATCTTCACGCCATAAGACTTTCTCATCTTGACCACATTGTTCTCACCGTAAACGATATTGACAGATCCTGCGCATTCTACCGCGACGCATTGGGAATGGAAGTAATTACTTTTGAAACGGGAAGAAAAGCGCTGAAATTTGGCGACCAGAAAATAAACTTGCACAAGAAAGAGGATGGGAATAAGCCCAAAGCGACCAATCCCACAGCAGGCTCAGCTGATATTTGTTTGATATCCCTCACAGAATTAAATGTAGTAGTTTCGGAAATGAAATCGAAAGGAATCGAAATAATAGATGGTCCCGTTGAAAAATCGGGCGCCCACGGAAAGATTTTATCTTTATATATTCACGACCCGGACGGAAATCTAATCGAGATTTCCAATTACGTAAAATAAATGAAGTGAGGTGAAATCTTTACTTCAAATAATCATCGGGGGCCAAAATATCAGCCAGCTCAACCCGTGTGAAATCAAGCTCTATAGGCCCTGCCGCATAAGGCGCAATCTCATATTCGTTATATAAGAACAGCAGGCCTTTTTCGTTTGTGAGCGAGTCTTTTGTAATGGCAAAATTGTAATTAAATCTAATAACATTATCGAACAACCCGCCTTTTTCAACAAGATTATCCCCCGGCTGCAGATCATTAATTTCTCTGAATTTTTTATCTATCAAAGCGTTTAGCCTGGATTCAAATCCGGGTTTAAATATTTTAGCAAGCGAGATTGTATCTCCGGTTTCTTTATCAAAGTTAAAATAGGCGCTGAGTCCGGTTGGATGCGCGCCGCCAAGAAATGAGTAGAAATCGCATGATATACAAATGATCCTGTCGGTTTCGGTAAATTTTTCTATGTTCAGGTCCACGGCCCAGTCTTGGCGGAAATTCGGCATTTGTTTGCTGGTGGTTTCGTAATCACGCAAAAACACATCCATCATTTCCTGCGGGGTATTATAATGCTGGTCCGGCATATCGTAGGCCAGCAGCAGTTCTTTTTGAATTACTGCGTTAATTTTATCCTTAGCCTTTCCGTCAGAGGCTTCAATATATTTAAGCCTTATATACGAGCAGCTGTCGGTTTCGGGGACGCAGTTCTTATAGCTTTTAACAAGCTCTTTGTTTGCAAATGCGAGCTGTCCTTTTGTTTTAGGGGACTCGTCTGTTTTTTTGCTCGTTGTGGAGTCCGTTTTTTGAGTAACTTCGGTTTTCTTTGAGCCGCAGGCAAGCAGGAGCGCCGAACACAGGATTAAGACAAAAACAGATAAAATTTTATTCATACAATTAAATCGAGATTCATAATTCAGGGACAAAGATAACAAATTGAAATGAGATATTTGAGGGTTAATAGAAATATAAAGACAGTTCCGAATTCAACAAGAAGCAAAACCAAGATTCCCGCTTGACCCTGAGGGTACCCCGCGGGAATGACAAACTAATCCAAAACAGCGTAGGCGATTGAGCAGACAAGTATTTTTCCGCAGCCGGCGGCTTTCAATGTGCGCGCGCATTCAAGGATGGTTGAGCCGGTTGTGATAACGTCGTCAGAAAGAATAATATTTTTCCCCGCAATAGTATTTTTGAATTTAGGATTAAGACGGAAAGCGCCGCGAACGTTTTCCTGACGCTGAAGTTTATGCAGCTTAGTTTGGGTTTTTGTGAAGCGTGTTCGTTCAAGGCAGTTTTCAAGAACTTTTACATTCAGTTTATCGCTTATTCCTTTGCTGATAAAAAGGCTTTGATTATAAGTTCTTTCGCGTTCTTTTCCGTAATGAAGAGGAACGGGAACTGCATAGTCGAATGCTGTTTCTTCTGTGCTCAAAATTCTTGCGCCAATCTCCCTGCCGAACATGCGTCCGACTGATTTCATTTTTTCATATTTGAAAGCATGCAACAGGGTTTGGATTTCAGTTCCTTCATGGAATTGGTACAGGCTAAACGAATCGTCGATAACGCCACAGGAAATTTCTTCATTTTTCCACGGATGCGGTTCATCAAATTTTATTAATTTATTGTGGCAGGTTGCGCAAATAAAGCGTTCGCTTGCGTCAAGGACGGTTCCGCATGAGAGACAGGTATCGGGAAGAACAAACCCAAGAAATCCGTTTAAAATTCGTTTCAGCATCGGCGTTTTGACAGGAATTTGAATTTTATATTCAAAGTTAATTTGATAACTTCATGTCTTCAATGCAGAAAAGGGGCTTAAAAGAGAGAACAAACAGGCTTATTCGGTTCGATAGCGGTCTCAGGGCATCTATTTCGGGCTCCGGAATGTTATGCGGAGTTGATGAGGCGGGCCGCGGTCCTATAGCGGGACCCGTTGTTGCGGCCGCGGTAATTTTTGGCGATGATGCGTATATTGAAGGTATTTTCGATTCAAAACAGCTTACACACAACAAAAGAGAAGAGCTTTACGGACAGATAAAAGATGCGGCCCTGGCATATGCTGTTGGAATTGTGGGTAATATCGACATAGATTCATGGAACATTCTTAAGGCAACCAAAGAAGCGATGAATATAGCGGTAGGAAGACTTAAGATACAACCGGATTTGATTATAGTGGACGGTAATTTTTATAAAAGCGATAAATCAGAAGTAAAGAATTTTATTAAAGGCGACGAAAAGAGTTTTTCAATTGCTGCGGCATCGATATTAGCAAAGGTTACACGCGACAGACTCATGGTCGAATTCGAAAAAGATTATCCGTTTTTCTCATTTTCAGCGCACAAGGGTTACGGCACCAAAAAACATATAGACGAAATCCTTGAACATGGCTACACGGCGATTCACAGAAAATCTTTTATAGTAAAATCTCTGCAGGGAGAATTATTTTGAAAGATGCGCTTGTTAAACTTGGCAAACACGGCGAGGCGCTGGCAAAAGAATATCTTCTGAAAAAAGGTTATGAAATTGTAAAGGAAAATTTCAGGTTCCAGCGCGCCGAGACGGATATAATAGTAAAGAATGCGGAAAAAAAGCAATTAGTTTTTGTTGAGGTAAAGACGCGGCGCAACAAAAAATTCGGCGAGCCGGAAGAAGCTGTTACGGAGCAAAAAATGCAGCAGCTTGTTAAATCAGCCGAAGGATTTTTAATGAACACGGCAGGATACGAAGATTACGATATTAGGTTTGATATAATTGCGATACTTGCCGACGGAAAGAATGAAACAATAAACCATATTGAAAATGCAATCTAACAATTCGTCAAATTCATCAGGTTTATCAAATTTGTCAAATTATAGAGCAGTTTACTTTTATTGACATGCTGGAGAAGATCAATTTAAAGAATGTACTTGTTATAGATATAGAAACGGTTCCCGAATATCCTTCGTATTCAGACCTTCCGGAAGACTGGAAACATTTATGGGGAAAGAAGATGCAGCGGGATATCAAAGATGGCGTAACCGCGGAAGATCTTTATAACCGCGCGGGGATTTACGCCGAATTCGGGAAAATAATCTGTATTTGTGCGGGCTTTTTTTATGATAACGGAAACGGGCTCTGTTTTAAAGTAAAAGCTTATTACGGCCACGAGGAAAAAGAACTGCTCGAAGAGTTCAACGAAACGCTTAATAATAACTTTAGCGGCGAGCAGTACCTGCTCTGCGGGCACAATGCAAAGGAATTTGATTTTCCGTACATGGCAAGAAGGTGCATTGTAAACGGGCTCCCAATTCCACCGCTGCTTGATAACACCGGGAAAAAGCCGTGGGAAGTTCAGCATCTTGATACGATGGACATGTGGAAGTTCGGCGATTACAAAAGCTTTACTTCGCTTAACCTGCTGGCGGCGCTGTTCGGGATAGCTTCGCCAAAAGACGATATTGACGGCAGCCAGGTTTGGAGCGTTTACTGGAACGAGAAAGATATTGAGCGCATTAAAACATACTGCATGAAAGACGTTTTAACCGTCGCACAGATCCTGCTGAAGTTCAAAGGAATGAAACTACTTGAAGCGGATAATATAAGTTTTATAAATTAACATAAGTGAAAAATGTTTGATCTGGAACTAATCAAAAAAGTTTATTCGGGATTTAAACAAAGGGTTGACGAATCGAAGAAAATCCTGAACCGGCCAATGACGTACGCTGAGAAGATCTTGTACGCGCACCTCTTTGGAAAAACCGAAAGAATCTTTAAAGGCGGCAAGGACTTTGTCAATTTCGCTCCGGATAGGGTTGCCATGCAGGACGCAACCGCGCAAATGGCGCTGCTCCAGTTCATGTCGGCAGGCATTCCCAAAGTGGCGGTACCCTCAACTGTTCACTGCGACCATTTGATACAGGCGGAGATTGGTTCGGAGAAAGATCTGTCAAAAGCGCTAAGCGATAATAAAGAAGTGTATGATTTCCTGGCAAGTGTATCTAATAAATACGGCATAGGATTCTGGAAACCGGGCGCGGGGATAATCCACCAGGTTGTGCTGGAAAATTATGCGTTCCCGGGCGGAATGATGATTGGCACTGATTCGCATACGCCAAATGCAGGCGGGCTTGGAATGATTGCCATTGGAGTTGGGGGCGCAGACGCGGTTGACGTTATGGCGGGAATGCCGTGGGAACTGAAATTCCCAAAGCTTATTGGCGTTCACTTAACGGGTAAGTTGAACGGCTGGACCTCTCCAAAAGATGTAATTTTGAAAGTCGCCGGAATCCTTACCGTAAAAGGCGGAACAGGCGCGATAGTAGAATACTACGGCGACGGAGCAAAAACAATTTCATGCACAGGCAAGGGGACAATCTGCAACATGGGCGCTGAAATCGGCGCAACAACATCATTATTTGCTTATGATGAAAGAATGTTTACATATCTTAAAGCGACCGAAAGAGAAGAAATTGGTAAGCTTGCGAACGAGTTAGGCGATTACCTGAAACCCGATGCCGGCAGCGAGAAGTATTACGACCAAATAATTGAAATAAATCTAAGCGAGCTGGAACCGCATGTTAACGGGCCATTCACACCGGATCTTGCCTGGCCGATCTCAAAATTCAAACAGGCAGTAATTGATAACAGCTACCCGGAAGAATTGAAAGTCGCGTTAATTGGCAGCTGCACAAATTCTTCTTACGAAGATATGGAACGCGCGGCCTCAATTGCTAAGCAGGCGTTAGATAAAGGATTAAAAGTAAAATCGGAATTTACCATTACGCCGGGTTCGGAGCAGATCCGCGCTACAATCGAGCGCGACGGGCAGCTTGAGATATTTGAGAAAGTGGGCGGACTGGTTCTTGCTAACGCATGCGGTCCATGCATCGGGCAGTGGAACAGGCACGACGTTAAACAAGGCGAGCAGAATTCGATAATTACTTCATATAACCGAAATTTCTCTAAGCGTAATGACGGCAATACCGCAACGAATGCATTTGTAGCATCACCGGAGATTGTAACGGCGTTTGCTTTCGCAGGAAAGCTTACATTTAATCCATTGACGGATTCACTAACAAACGAAAAAGGCGAGAAGGTTAAACTTGATGAGCCGAAGGGCGCCGAACTTCCTTCAAAGGGATTTGATAAAGGAGAAGCAGGATACATTGAACCAGCGAAAGACGGAAACGCTGTTCAGGTATTTATTGATGAAAGCAGCAAACGATTGCAGCGGTTGTTCCCGTTTGTTCATCCTGATTTCCAGAAAGATTTTAAAGACATGTATGTGCTTTTAAAGGCGAAAGGCAAATGTACAACCGACCATATTTCTATGGCAGGGCCGTGGCTACGTTTCCGCGGACACCTTGATAACATATCAAACAATATGTTTCTTGGCGCGATAAATTATTTTAATGATAAAGCCAACGCAGTTAAAAATCAGCTCACAGGAAATTACGATGAGGTTCCCAAAGTTGCGCGCGAGTATAAAGCAAAAGGAATTCCCTGGGTTGTAATCGGGGAAGAGAATTACGGCGAGGGCTCATCGCGCGAGCACGCTGCAATGGAACCAAGATTTCTGGGCGGGAAAGCGATCATAGTAAAATCATTTGCGAGGATTCATGAAACAAATTTAAAGAAACAGGGAATGCTTCCGCTGACATTTGCTAACGCTTCAGATTACGACAAAATAAGAGAAGACGACAGAATTGACCTGGATGTAAAAGAAATTGCTCCCGAAAAACAGGTAAAGATGATATTGAAACATTCCGATGGTACAACGGATGAAGTTATGCTTAATCAAACGCTTAACAAGCAGCAGATTGACTGGTTTAAAGTGGGCAGCGCGCTGAATTTAATGGCAAAAGGAAAAAAATGAACGGCAGTACAATTATTGTTATAATTATTGCAATTGTTGGAATATTAGCAATTTGGAAATTATTTTTGAGCGTTAAAGTTCCGGCTGAGGCCCAGCTCTCGCCTGAAGAATTTGAAAAGAAATCAAAAGAACGCGGAGTTGTAATTATTGACGTACGAACAGCAGCTGAATTCAGCAGCGGTAAAATAAAAGGCGCTAAGAATATTAGTTATCCTGGCGGCGGCTTTAAGTCAAGCGTTGATAAAATGGACAGAAACTCAACATATCTAGTTTATTGTCTAAGCGGTTCAAGGAGCGCTGGCGCATTGAATCAAATGAAAACCATGGGATTTAATAGCGTGTATCATCTAAATCACGGAATCAATAACTGGAGGTCTTTCGGTAAATCATTGGTTAGATAATTCCCCCAAAGGTTACAACAATTTTAATAAATTTTAATCGCACACAAATTGAACGAATTCCCGCATCTGGACGAATCTACATTTGTTAAAACACGCAGGCAGTTTCACGCGATTGCGCAGATAATCGGCAAGATACGCGAAACTCTTGTTAAGCCAATCGCCAAGAGCGACAATCTCTGGCTGAGCATTACCGGCGGGGGATTTTCCATGCCCGCAATTGAACAATACAGCGAACTTGAGATAGGCTGCAATCCGGAAAATCTGATCGTGGAGATTGCAAACAATAAGAAACAGTATGATTCTATTGTTATTAATGGTAAATCCCGGAAAGAAGTTTGCGATGAGCTGTTAGCGCTGATCAGAAAGTATGGGATTACCGCAGAAATCGATCTATCTGAATTTGAATCTGACAGAGTATTTAATATTGAAGAACAGGACGCGAAAAATTTTCACACTCAGTTTGTAAATTACAACGCGTTGCTATCGGATTTTCATAAAAGAGTAAAGGATGGAGTTAAAACACAAATTTGCCTATGGCCGCATCATTTTGATAATTCTTTTAAATGGTTCAGCGGCAGGAAATTTGACGATGGAGATGAGCAGATGGGTATCGGCGTATCTAACGGCGATGATACTTACGAGCTGCCTTATATTTCCATGACGCTTTGGCCCGCGCTCAGAAAAACCAACACGCTTGAAATTCCGGAAGGCGCTTCGCTGCATGATTCGGATTGGACAGGAATGATCCTGCCATATGACTCTATTGTAGAGATGAAATCTGCAGAAGAACAGAAGAAACTAACAGATAATTTTTTTGATGTGTCATTTGCGTCGATAAAGAGAGGGTTTTCTAAGAGATAGGCA
>CAZMRG010000147.1:0-7870 GCA_964568655.1 uncultured Ignavibacteriales bacterium
GTAAAATTTTGTTAGTTATTTAAGTATTGCCCGTCCTCTGATATTTTTGATGACGGGCATTTTTTATTTATAAAAGATGAATAAGATAAGCAAATTGAGGCTGGCTCTCGCAAAGAAAAATTTAAAATTGTTCAAAGACCCGAAACTTCTTGCCGCGCTGGTGACAGGCTCCGTAGCCAAAGGATACGCGGATGATTTTTCGGATATAGATACGCTGCTTATATATAAGAAGAACTTATCAAAGAAAGAATTTGACAGGATAGTTAAAGACGCGGAAAATTCAGGAGGCGGATTGTACCACGGGACGCCGGAAGACGGCTTTGCAGTATACTATTACATAGAAGGCGTTAAATGCGATTTCGGTATCGGACATTTCAGCCTGACTGAAAATCTTATTAGCGAAATGATCAAGAAGCCTGAATTGGATTTGGTAAAACATCTGCAGATGGCGGGCATACTTGAAAGCATTGTGTTATATGGCGGCCCATGGGTTCAGAAATGGAAGAAGAAGGCGAGGCGGTTTCCCAAAGAGCTGGGTGTGATGATGGTGAAACAGAATTTAAAATTTCATCCGCGCTGGGTAATGGAAAAAATGGCGGTTAAGCGCGGTGATATATTGTTTTATCATGAAAGCCTTCTGGAGAGTCTAGGCGCAATTGTTGGGATACTTTGCGGATTGAATAAAATATATCATCCGGGAAAACTTAAAGGTATAGATTGTACAATAGAACATATGGAGATCAAACCAGCGCGATTTTTGAAACGATATCGCAGTCTATTTAATTTAAATGGGCTTAAAGCAGTGAATGAATTATATAAATTGATAAATGAAACAATTGCATTGGTTGATAAGCACATGCCCGAAGTAAACACAGACAGAACAAAAGCTGTACAGAAAATGATTTTAAGAAAATGAGCGCTTTTAATTTACCTCTGAAAATTAAAGAAATTATGAGTGGATTTAGTAAGCCATGGTGCATCGCTGGGGGATGGGCAATCGATCTCGCGATTGGCAGTAAAACAAGAGAGCATAAGGATATTGAAATAGCAGTATTCAGAAGAGATCAGTTAAGTTTGCAAAATTTTCTTCACGGATGGGAATTTAGGAAATGCATTCCGGGTTCAGAAGGGTTAATGCAGGATTGGTTAGATGCCGAATATCTTGAGCTCCCTGTTCATGAAATTCATGCGTTTAACTTAAATTCGGAATTGAAGGAGATTGAGATTCTGTTTAATGAATGTGACGAATTAGCCTGGTTTTACAGAAGGAATCATCATGTTACATTTGAAATTTGTAAACTGATAATAAAAACCGATGACGGTATTCCGTATTTACATCCTGCCGTAAACCTGCTATACAAATCAAAAAATACAAATGAAAATGATGAACGGGACTTCGAACATGTTGTAAATAATCTTACTATTGGAGACAGGAATTGGCTGCGTGAATCGATAAGCAAAGATCTTCCAAACCATAAATGGTTAAATAAATTACAAAGCGATAGAACCGTCTGACCGCTTCGAGCGGTCTGACGGATTTAAATTTAGAGAATTTAATTGAATATTATATGTCTCTTGAAATGAGATCAAAATGCGAGAAATGCGAAAAGGAATTGCAAAAAGATTCCGATGCATTTATTTGCAGTTATGAATGTACGTTCTGCGTGGATTGTGCCAAAGAAATGAATTTGGTTTGTCCAAATTGTTCCGGTGAACTTGTTGAAAGACCAAAAAGAAAGGAAAGCTAATATTAATCGCAAGCGAACAAAGGTTAATCACAAAGCACACAAACCAAAACCAAGATTCCTCCCGATTAAATCGGGTTGGAAATGACACAAAAGCTTAATGAGTAAAAAACAAAAGTCCAGAACAAATACACAAAAGACAAAGAATAGCGTGAGTTCTTTGTTCTCAAAATCAGTTTGGACGCTAAAGAATATTATTATTGGCTCGGTTATAATTATTATTGCTGCGGCATCAATTTATTATTTCTTTATAAGGAAAACGGAACCTAAATTTGAAAATGACGGCGAACTCACATTTATCAAAGCCGGAAGCAAAGAGACCCTGAAAAAAATTAATATCGAAGCCGCTATAACTCCCGAGAGCCAGGTGCAGGGCATGATGTACAGAACGAATAATGAAGAATCAAACGGAATGCTGTTCATTATGGCAGAGCCGGGCATTCATAAATTCTGGATGAAAGATACTTACATACCGCTAGATATAGCTTTTGTGGACAGCCTGGGTATGATCGATACAATTTACCGCAGCGCTAAGCCTCTTTCAGAAAAATCGCTTCCATCAAGACGGAGAGTACAATATGTAGTTGAAACAAACGGAGGTTTTTCGGATAAGTATGGAATTAAAGAAGGCGATTTGATGAGCTTTAAACTGGTAAAGAAATAGTTTTCAAAAAATTAAAATTACCCTGCAAATCCTAACACAACAACATTTTTGTTAACAAACCCATCAAATATTCAACTAATTACAACAATTGAACCGTTGGGAATTGATTTCTGAGCTAAATTAATCCTCAAAAAAGAGTATTTTTAAGAAATGGAATTTCTAATAAGAAGCTAACATAAATCTAACACATTTGTGTTAATTTTAACAAAGATTTTATTAGAAATTTAACCGGAATTACAATCTTATGAAAGAGAAAATCTTAGTTGTTGACGATGAAAAAGATATACTGGAGCTGGTTGAATATAACCTGACCAAGAACGGATACAGGGTTAAGACAGTCACAAGCGGTGAAGAAGCCCTGGACCTGATAAAGGAAAACGACTATGATTTGATCATCCTCGATCTTATGCTTCCCGGCGTTGACGGGCTTGACCTGACCAAAATAATTAAAGCTGATAAACTGAAAGCAGGCATACCTATAGTTATGGTTACCGCTAAAAGTGAAGAGGCAGACAGGGTTGCGGGACTGGAAATAGGCGCCGATCACTATGTAACCAAGCCATTCAGCCCAAGAGAGCTTGTCGCAATAGTAAAGGCAACACTGCGGCGCAAACCGGTTAAACATGAAGAAGAGAAAACAATTATTGAGCGCGGCGGACTGTTGATTCACACCGGAAGGCATGAAGTTACTTTAAATAATAAGCGCATCGATCTGACTAATCTTGAATTCAGAATATTATTAACGCTGGCAAAAAAGCCCGGCTGGGTTATGACCAGGTACCAGATAGTGGACGCCACAAGAGGCGAAGGGATTTCAGTCACCGACAGGTCAATAGACGTTCATATAGTCTCGCTCAGGAAAAAGCTTGGCGAAGAAAACAACTATATTGAAACTGTTCGCGGCGTGGGTTATAAATTCAAGGAGAATTTCTGATTGAAACAAAGGAAGTTTTTGTGGAAGCTTTTTTTCCCGTATCTTGTACTTCTTGTTATTACCATTCTGTTCTTCGGGATATACTCCGCAAAGATCTTCAAGAATTTTTATCTGCAAAACACTTCTGAAGCTCTCAGGTCAAGAACATTCATGGTAAGAGAAGAGCTTACAAAATTAAAGCTTGATTCCCTGGCGCTTGATGAACACATCAAAAAAATAGACAACCTCTCTGATACAAGAATCACAATTATCTATTCAACCGGAAAAGTAATAGCCGACTCCCGTGAGAATCCGAACGTCATGGAAAATCATAAAGACAGGCCGGAAATTATTGAAGCGTTCAACGGCGGTATAGGAACCTCAACCCGCTACAGCGCTACTTTGAAAACTGAATTAATGTATGTCGCAATTCCATGGTCGGATAACCCGGGGTATGTTGTCAGGTGTGCGGTGCCGCTATACGATATTGATAAGCCTTTTATGGTTATCTATACGACCATAATTGTAGGCGGTATTATCATTATTTTTGCAGCTGCAATAATAAGCCTCATAATTTCCCAGCGTATATATAAGCCGGTGAGCGCAATAAAACTAGCCGCTGAAAGGTTTGCCAAAGGGGATTTTACTCATAAAGTTTATCCATCTGGCGATAAGGATCTGAATATAGTGGGGGACTCGCTAAACCAAATGGCGGCGCAGCTTGATGAACGTTTAAAATTAATTGGCGGACAAAAAAATATGCAGCAGGCAGTGCTTGAAAGTATGAAAGAAGGCGTGCTGGCAGTTGATTACGACGAGAAAATTCTGCTGATAAATAAAACAGCCGAGGAAATACTCTCAATTCCTGTTGATAATATAATCGGAAGGACGCTGCATGAAGTAGTCAGGGTTTCCGAGATTCACAAATTCTTTAAGAAGGCGCTTACCGAAGGCGTTTCTTCGGAAACGGAGATAATAATTCCGCTTGAGAAAGAAAAAACTCTGCAGCTTATAGGGACAATACTTTACGATGTAAATAACAAAGCTATCGGCGCGCTGGTTGTATTGAATGATATATCTAACTTAAGATACATTGATACTATTAAGAAAGACCTTGTGGCAAACGTATCGCATGAGCTTAAGACACCGCTTACTACAATCAAAGGATTTATTGAAACTTTAAAAGACGGCGCTATTGAAAATAAAGCAGACGCCGAAAGATTCCTGAATATTATCTCTAAGCATATTGAACGGCTTAACCTTATAATCGACGACCTGCTGACTCTTTCAAGGCTTGAAGAAAAAGCTACTTCAGAAAATATTCATAAAGTGGAGCAGGAAGTTTTGCCTATCCTTAACTTTGTACTTGAGGATTATTCCGGTAAAGCAAAAGATAAAAATATAAAAATCATAATCAATTGCCCTGAGGGACTGAAAGCGAAGTTAAACTCACAATTAGTTGAACAGGCGATTGGGAACCTTGTTGATAATGCTATAAAATACAGCGACTCAAATACCAGCGTAACAGTAAGCGCGGCCGCTGAAGCAGAAAACCTGATCCTGAAAGTCAAAGATGAAGGATGGGGTATTGACGACGAACATTTCCCGAGGCTGTTCGAGCGTTTTTACAGAATTGATAAATCAAGGAGCCGCGACGTTGGCGGAACGGGGCTGGGGCTTGCCATTGTGAAACACATAGTAAGCGCGCATAGCGGCACGGTCAAAATACAATCAGAAGTAAACAAAGGGAGTGAATTCACATTAACATTCCCGCTATCCTAATACAAAAGAGCTCCGTATAAGCGCATATTTAACCTGAATTTCACACAGACCTGCAATTCATTATTCATCTAACGCAATCTTAACAATCTGCTAATAAATCACTCACATATTTGGAATATTTTGCAATAATTCCTAACAATTGAAATTCTCATCTAATTAAACGACAATAGAAAACCAAATAATAAAGGAGAAATAATGAGGTCTTCATTTTTAAGATTTAGCGTCGCAGCGCTCGTTTTGGCGGTAACAGTTTCATTTATGTCATGCGGCAAAAGCGACAACAAAACGTCCGCTTCAGATAAGGAATTAACCGGCGCAGGAGCTACTTTCCCGTTCCCGTTATATTCAAAAATGTTTGATTCCTACGGAAAAGATAAGGGTGTTAAAGTAAACTACCAATCTATAGGTTCGGGCGGGGGACAGCAGCAGATGATAAGTAAAACAGTTGATTTTGGCGCTTCGGATGCCTTCATGACAGACGACCAGTTATCAAAAGCCCCGGCTAAAATTGTTCAGGTTCCGACCTGTATGGGCGCAGATGTTGTAACTTTCAATTTGGAAGGTATTACAGATCTAAAGTTAAGCCCGGATGTAGTTGTAGATATATTTATGGGCAAAATTAAGAAGTGGGATGATGACAGATTAAAAAAATTAAATCCCGACGCTAAACTTCCTTCAACCGATATTTCAGTAGTTCATCGTTCAGACGGAAGCGGCACAACGGCAATTTTTACAGACTATTTATCAAAAGTAAGCGAAGATTGGAAGAAGTCGGTTGGAATGGGCACATCAGTTAACTGGCCAATCGGGCTTGGCGCAAAAGGAAACGAAGGCGTTGGCGGAATGGTTAAACAAACTCCCGGAAGCATCGGCTATGTTGAGCTAATTTATGCTTTACAGAATAAAATGACTATGGCAACGATGCAAAATAAGAAAGGGAATTTCATTGTTCCTTCATTGAAATCAACAAACGCAGCTGGTAATGTAACTATACCTGAAGACACAAGGGTATCATTAACCAACAGCGATGCAGATGATGGATATCCGATTGTTGGCTTTACATGGATTTTGTTATACCAGAACCAGGATTACAACAGCAGGACCGAGGGAAAAGCGAAAGAAGTAATAAACATGGTTTGGTGGATGATTCACGAAGGTCAGCAATACTGCGAACCTCTTTCTTATGCAACATTACCGCCGGACGCAGTGAAAAAAGCTGAAGCTATACTTAAATCGATCACATTTGGCGATAAGAAAATATTAGAAAAATAAGAAATTTGAATATATAGAAATTCTGCGCTCTCAATGAATCAGTTTAACCGGGTTTATTGGGAGCGCTTTTAAATTGCAGAAATTATTCATAGTTTTGCTGATATTATTAAAACCGGGTTATTAGAATTATGGACGCAGTAAATTTCAATGAAAGCGCTTCTTTAGAGCTTAATGCTGATAAAGTAATAGCCGAAGAAAAAAAAGTAAGGAAATTCAGGCTCTTTGACGGAATATTCAAAAAGTCGCTCGGTTCTATTTCAATATTATTTGTCGTATTTATTATCGCGATATTTCTTACGCTGTTAATTCAGTCATTGCCATCAATACAAGCGCTCGGATTTGATTATTTTACTCATACTAAATGGGACCCGGTTACTTTAGAATTTGGCTCTTTACCGTTTCTGGTCGGGACATTAGTCACGTCTTTTCTTGCTTTGGTAATTACTATTCCTTTTTCACTATCGGTTTCACTTCTGCTGGGAGAGTATTATCCCAAAGGTTTCTTTTCAAATTTGCTGAGGAACTGTATTGAGCTCTTAGGCGGAATACCCTCAATCATATACGGATTCTGGGGATTGTTTTTTCTAGTGCCTATTATGAGGTCATTTGAAACAAGCATCGGCGTGCATCCCCTGGGAATTGGAGTTTTTACAACATCGTTCCTGTTGTTCATTATGGTGATACCTTACTCCGCGTCAATTGGCAGAGATGTAATAAGCCTTGTTCCGGCTGACTTAAAACAGGCGGCATTGGCGCTGGGCTGCACAAAATATGAAGTTATTAAACTGGTTGTTGTGCCCTATGCGCGCTCAGGCATTTTTGCCGGAATTTTATTAGCGCTGGGCAGGGCGCTTGGCGAAACAATGGCGGTAACAATGGTTATCGGGAACAAGAATGCAATACCGGATAGTTTATTCGGGCCTGCCAACACTATGGCAAGCGTAATTGCAAACGAGTTTACAGAAGCGGCAAGCCAGGTGTACCTTTCCTCGCTTGTAGAAATGGGTCTGCTTCTGTTTGTAGTTACTACCATTATAAGTTTTATCGGGAAACAGGTTATTAACAGGTTTTCAAATACATAAAAAATGTTATTCAGAAAAATAAAAGATAAGCTGTTTGGAAGCATAATTATTCTGCTGGCGCTGATCTCAGGCGTCCCGCTTGTGCTTATTTTGTTTTTCCTCACCAAAGAAGGTATCAGCAACCTGAGCTTTGATTTTCTTATAAATCTTCCAAAACCTATCGGCGAGACAGGCGGCGGTATATCAAATGCAATTATCGGGACTTTTATCCTGATAATAATTTCGTCGGTTATCGCAATACCTATTGGCATTATGCTTGCCGTCTTTTTGTCAGAATTCAGGAAACATAAGTTTGCTTATTATGTGAGAATGGGCGTTGATATTCTTCAGGGAACGCCTTCAATTGTAGTCGGAATGATAGCATATCTTTGGGTGGTTAAGCAAATGGGAAATTTTTCAGCATTATCAGGCG
>CAZMRG010000148.1:0-7858 GCA_964568655.1 uncultured Ignavibacteriales bacterium
TGCTTCACGGCTTGGCGCGTCTGAAACAACACCTAGTTTAATTCCCATTTTAATAAGTTTAATCAATGTCGGGATTACCTTTGGATAAGTATTAAGTTCAGCTTCACGCGCCGTTCTATAAGCCACAATTCCGGCGGAAAGTATTTTATAATCTACTTTGCCTATAAAATGATTTAAAAGCTGGTCGAAAACTTGCTGGTATTCGATTCCGCGAAGGGCGTAAATTTCATCTATTTTATCTTTTATTTGTGCATACGGAAAGTCCAGTCCCGAATCGATCATAGCTTTAATAGCGGCTTCAACGGCATTGCGTTTCATTCGCATGAAGTCGACTAATGTGTTATCCAGATCGAAAACTATAGCTTTTATCATTTTATAATATAAATATTATCAAATATAACATATTCTCTTATCTACTAAAATCATAATATTATTATACTTTAAACTAAGCTCTATTTTCACAATATTTGAATATATGAACCTGACCAGAGTAATATTGTGCGTAATTTGTCCGCCGCTTGCTGTAATGGATAAGGGCTGCGGGTCGATTCTTATTGTATGCCTTCTTACTCTAGCAGGGGGAGTACCCGGAATCATTGGCGCGCTGATTATTCTGAACAAAGACGGCTCGCTGAACAAAGGATTCGAAAATTCGTTTGTCGCTTCATTTTTACTCACCTTAGTAGTAGCGTTTTTTATACTTGTGATTCTTTATATCCTTTTCTACAAATGACGTTTTGTAACTCGAAGCGCTGCTTCGAGTCTCCGAGCGGCGCTCGGAGTTACATTAGTTAATCAGAGAAATTTGATAAATTTGATGAATATGACAAATCTATTAGCATAGATTTTGCCCTTTTCTGAATTTATATTGCGAAATATTCAATTTTACAATTCGAGTTCATTACAAACGATATAATGTTAGATTCCCGCTTTCGCGGGAACAGGCTCGTAAAACATATGAATTTCAGGAAGCCTAAGGGCACAAAAGACATACTTCCAAAGGACATGCACAAATGGCATTACGTTGAAAAGACCATTCGTGAGGTAATGTCATTATTCAATTTCACAGAAATACGCACGCCAACTTTTGAATATACAGACCTTTTTAACAGGGGAGTTGGTTCTCAAACGGATATTGTCGGTAAGGAAATGTACACATTTGATGATAAAGGCGGCGATTCAATGACTCTCAGGCCGGAGGGCACAGCGCCGGTAGTAAGGGCTTATAATGAGAATTCTATGGGCGCTGATTCGCCTGTACATAAGTTATATTACATGACAAACATGTTCCGCTACGAGAGGCCGCAGGCGGGTAGATACAGGGAACATACGCAATTTGGCGCTGAAATAATCGGCAGTGACAGCTTAACCACTGATGTTGAGCTAATTTCGCTTGCTAAAGAAGTGTATAATCGCTGCGGAATCACAAACTTCAAGGTTAAGATAAACTCAATAGGTAAACCGGATGAGCGGAAAAATTATGTAAATTTACTCAGGGAATTTCTGCAAAAGCATATTGATAAACTTTCAGAAGACAGTAAGAAAAGGCTTGAAGGAAATACGCTTAGAATACTTGACTCAAAAAACGAAAGCGATAAAGAAATAACAAACTCAGCTCCAAAGATTTTAGATAATCTGGGCAAAGAGTCTAAAGATAGATTTGAAAAAGTATTAAGCGGACTCACAGAGCTTGGAATTAATTATGAGGTTGATTTCCGTCTTGTGCGCGGATTAGATTATTACACTGATACGACATTTGAATTTGTTTCCGAAGAACTTGGCGCGCAGGATGCGATTGGCGGCGGCGGAAGATACGACGGATTAGTTGAGCTGCTGGGCGGCAAACCTTCTCCGGGTGTGGGATTTGGCAGCGGAATTGAACGTGTAATTATTGTCGCAGAAAAAAATGGCTTTAAATTCCCAGAAGCTACGCCTCCAAAAGTATATTTTATAACGTTGAATGATGAAGCCAGGGATAAATCGCTATCGCTGGCAAATGATCTGCGTAAGAAAAATATCAGCTGCGAATGCGATCTGCTGGCGAGAAGCATGAAAGCGCAAATGCGTGAAGCCAACAAAATGATGGCTGAGTACGTCTATATCATTGGAGAAGAGGAGATCCAAAAGAACAAAGGTATGCTAAAGAAAATGAGCGACGGGACCCAGGAGGAAATTGAGTTCGATTTGCTGGTAAATAAGTTTTAATTAAATTGCTTTAGGAAATACCGATAACTTTATATTACTGTTGCCGCATCCATCAGGCTGCGGTTACATCAATAAGATTGTGAATTAATATCATTAATGCGGACTAAAAAAGTAAAACCACCGCCGAAATTACATGAATACCGACTGAGTATTTCTAAAGAATATGATGAAATTCATAAGAAGGATTATATTTCATTTAGATTCCAGACCACAAAAGAATTTTTGACATTTCAGTATATCCTGAAGATAGAGTCTGAAGTAAAGGATAAAAAGATAATATTTAAAATACTTGGTTTCAGCGCGCCAGTTGGCGAATTATCCGGTTCGGGAGTAGCTCTTTATGAATACAGGTTTTATGATTTTGCCAACGGCCTATATAGCGTCTGCATAGAACGAAAGGACAGCTCGGAAACTAAATTTAAGCTGGACATTAAGAATACAAAACAGAATTCCATAAAAGCTTCATACATACCTAAAGACAGTTTTATAGAAATAATCACAGAATGATACCAAAATTATTTCAGATCGGGCCGATCCCGGTTTACAGTTATGGCCTGATGCTTGGGCTAAGCTTCATTGTAGCAAGCTATCTGCTTTCTAAAGAGTTCAAGAGAAAGAAGATGGATGAGAATGCAGCTATCAATATTACATTCATTGCTCTGATTGGCGGCGTTGCAGGCGCTAAACTTCTTTACATAATCGAAGAATGGTCAAGCATATCATCATTGCCATCCGGAAAGTTATTTTCAACTGAAGGGTTATTTTCTCCCGCAGGACTGACATGGTACGGTGGATTAATCCTTGCTGTAATACTTATTTATATTTACACTCGTATAAAGAAAATTCCGTTTCTAAGAGTTGCTGATGCTACTGCGCCCGGAATGGCTATTGGATATGGAATTGCAAGGATTGGCTGTCATTTATCCGGCGACGGCGATTACGGCCTTCCTGTTTCTGAATTTGCTTCATGGGTTCCCTGGGGGACCGATTATTCAAAAGGCACATTACCGCCATCGATAGCATTTCATGGAACAGATATCGCCAAAAAATTCGGCGGCATGGTCCCTGATAATACATTGTGCCATCCTACTCCGATTTACGAACTGATATTCGGAATAATTATTCTTGCTATCCTTTGGAAATACAGGAAGAAATTTCTTAATGATGGAAAACTTTTCGGGCTGTATTTAATATTAACCAGCATTGCAAGGCTGCTGGTAGAGTTTATCAGATTGAATCCCAGAATAATGTTCGGCTTATCTGAGGCTCAGTTAATTTCAATAGTCTTAATTTTCGTCGGTGTAATACTTTATGTGAAAATTCCGGCTGGAGCTAAAAAGAAAACTAACTCTGATCCAGTCATAATTGAATTTTATACGAAGCCAGATTGCCATTTATGCGATGTTGCCAGAGAGAAGGTTGTAAAATTGAATAAAGAGTTTGATTTTGAATTGGTTGATGTGGATATTTCTAAAAAGGAAGATTTGATGAAAAAATACGGCGAATCGGTCCCTGTGGTTTTTCTTAACGGAGAATTTTTCTCGAGATTTGACGTAGATTCGAACAAATTACGCAATAAATTGAAAATTGTTGCCTCAAGGGCATAACCTTCCTTGAAAATCAGCGATATTTTGATTATTTTAGTAGATTATAATAGAATTTAATATCTAACGGAGCATCCAATTGAAAAGGACATTTCAACCAAGCAATACCAAGAGGAAAAACAAGCACGGCTTCAGAGAAAGAATGAGCACCAAAGAAGGCCGTCAGGTTCTTGCAAGGCGCAGAGCAAAAGGCAGAAAAAAACTATCAGTTAGCGACGAATACACAAGATAAATAACAATCTTGCTTTGAAAAGTAAATTATATACTTTAGGTCGTAATGAAATTATCAGGGGATATGGCAGTTTTGAAAATGTACTTGCAAACTCAAAGAGGATTGAATCAGGAAGCGTAACTGCATTTGTGAATGTTACCGGTTGGCCAACCGACTTCTCCCAAGGGGATAAAAACCTGCCGGTGAAGGTCGGTTTTTTGTTGTCAAAAAAAAAATTAAAAAATCTCACGACAGGAACAGATTAAGAAGGCTTCTCAGGGAAAGTTACAGGCTTAACAAACAAATTTTATTAGATACCTGCTCAAAAGCTAATCTATCTGCCAATATATTGCTTTCATATTCCGGTTCCGGGTACACAAAAAGTAAAGAACTTACTTTCAGCGACGTTTTTTCCGATATGGGTAAACTCGTTGAAAAAGCGTCAGGAGTTATTGGTAACAAATGAAATATTTCAATCCGAAATACATTTTCATTTTCCTTATAAGGCTTTACCAAAAGTTTTTATCTCCAATACTTCCGCCTTCATGCAGGCATTATCCCACATGCTCGCAATACGCAATGGAAGCGCTGGAAAAATACGGGATATTCAAAGGCGGGTATATGGCAACTATTAGAGTTTTAAAATGTAACCCTTTCTTTAAGGGCGGATACGATCCTGTTCCTTGAGAGAGCTTCAGAGATAATAATATCATTCTCACAATTTTTAAAAAGAAACATCGGACGATAAATTTTAATGGATAAAAGATCTATATTTGGTTTCGTAGTAATTGGCATAATCCTGATGGCGTGGCTTTATTTTCAAAGCCAGAATTCTAAGAAGGACGATCTAAAGAAGGACCAGATCACTAAACAGGTTCAGGACTCTTTGAGCAAGCTGCAGACAAAGGACACAACCAGAAAAGAAATTCTGAAAGATACTACTCATACAAAAGCCCCTGTTGATTCGGTTAAAAAAGTCGGGTTATTATTCGGCGCAGCTCAGACTGGGACGCCAAAGAACATAATTATTGAAACAGATAAATATATCGCTGAGTTTTCCAGCAAGGGCGGCTCGCTTGTTAAGTTTGAAGTTAAGGGATTCAAAACCTGGGATGGTTTTCCAGTACAGTTAGTATATTTGGATAAGGGCGGAGAACTGAATCTTCTCTTCACGTCAAATGAAGGAAATTTAATCGACACTAAGGACCTTTACTTCAATTCAACTTATCAGCCCTGGCAAAATGTTTATGTAAAGGCCGATGATTACAAGCTCGTTTATGAGCTTCCTGTCGGCGATTCCTCCGGAGCAAAGATCGTAAAAACCTTCACTTTCAGAAATGATAGCTATATGTTCGATGTTGACGTTGAAATGGTCAACTCAAACAAGTTCCTTTCGAATTTTGAATACCAACTTGCCTGGGAAAGTTCGCTTAAATTAACAGAGTACAGAAGCGATGTTGAAGGCAACTACGCCGAGGCATTTTCATATTCCGGCGGCGAACTTGAGATTGTTGATGCTACTAAGATAGGGGAGCCTAAGAAGTCAGATCTGAACGGAAACGCAGACTGGGTCCTTTCGAGAATCAAATATTTCTGCGTTGGAATAGTTTCAAAAGATCCCAAGGCAACAGGTTCATATATAAACGGCATCAGGACGGCGCTGCCTGATAACGGTTTCGAAGAAAATTATTCAATAGCTTTAAAAAATCTTGTCAAGAATGATAAGCTGGAAAAGCAAAGCTACAGCATATATTTAGGGCCCGTTGATTACGAGATATTGAAGAGCTACAACTTGAATCTTGAGAAGACAATGCGTTTCTCTCTCGATTTCATTGTAAGGCCAATAGCGCAATATGCGATTTTGCCGTTCTTCCTTTTCCTGCATAAGTTCATCTCTAACTGGGGATTGGTAATTATCATTTTCTCGATTGTGATGAAGTTTGTTTTGACGCCTTTTACGCGTTACCAGATGAAATCGATGCGGAAGATGTCAGAGCTTCAACCGAAGATGAACGCGCTTAAGGAGAAGTACAAAGACGAGCCGAAGAAGCAGCAGGAAATGCTGATGAAGCTCTATAAGGAAGAGAAAATTAATCCGGCAGGCGGGTGTTTGCCGTTAATTCTTCAGCTGCCGATACTTTACGCTTTGTTTGGCGTGTTCAGTTCAACAATTGAGCTCAGGCAGGCGAATTTCATCGGCTGGATAAAAGATCTATCGATTCCCGATGTTGTGCTGCAGCTTCCGTTTAAGATTCCTCTTTTCGGAATTCATGAAATATCAGGCCTTGCGATTTTGATGGGTACTACTATGTTCATTCAGCAAAAGATGAATGTGAAGGACCCTTCTCAGAAAGCGATGGTTTATGTAATGCCGGTTATGCTGACATTGTTATTTATGACATTGCCTTCCGGATTGAACCTGTATTATTTCACATTCAATTTGCTTTCAATTATCGAGCAGTATTTTATAACAAAGAAGAAGAAAACTGAAGTTGTTGAAGTTGTGGCTGAGAAACCAGCGCAAAGGCCGCAGCTGAGATACAAAGGAAAAAAATAAAGCTGTCATTCCCGCGAAGGCGGGAATCTTGGTTTTAATATAAGTAAGATTCAATTATATAATGAAATGGCTGCTATAAAGGCAGCCATTTTCTATTGCTTTTATAATTCAATACCCAAAAATAAGATGCCGCTTACGCGCCTGCCTGCTGCAGGCAGGGGCACAGGTTTGAAAAATTGTGGAGATGCCGGGAGTCGAACCCGGGTCCGAAGTTAAGACCATTAAGACTTCTACACCCGTATTTTGTCGTTTCCGCCGAAGCGAATTTCATCTTTTATTGCTCGACAAACTAAGCCTTTAAAGACTACCCTTGATATTTTCTCACCGGTTTGCCTCAAGTGAAACTTGCCGGCCAGCTTATCAATTTGACGTCTTATCTGCATCCGGATAAGCGGCGGATCGCAGTAAGACGGGTTGCTTATTTATTTAAGCAGCCATTGCGTAGTTATAGTTGTCGTTTCTTTTTTTTCCAGCCTTTTTAACGCGGTTTGCCGGGAACGCGGAGCGCCGTCTTAAACATCTTTAATCTCGTCGAAACCAAAGATCATCCCCAATTGTTAAAAGAACATCCATCTTCACAAAAGTATAACAATTATCGAGCCCATACAATTCCATTACTTTACGCTATTTATTTGTGGTAATATCCAGTTCCATATAAACAACTCCCGCCTGGGGATTATCATAATAAGATTCAATTTCGATAAAACCCAAAGCTTTGTACAATCCCAGAGCTTTTTTCATTCTTTCACCAATTGTATCAAGCCTCATTTTTTTATAGCCAATAAGCTTCGCCTCTTCTATAAGTCTATTGCACATTAATAGTCCGTATCCTTTGCCCCTGAATTCAGGCCTAACATATAGTCTTTTCATTTCTGAAATGCCATCGGCTATTTCTCTGAGAGCGATACATCCGGCATAATTATTTTTATCCTTAAGCAAATACAGCCTGCCCTTGGGAGGGGAATATTTTCCGGGAAGCTCAGCCAATTCCTTATCAAATCCCTGGAAACACAGATCAAATTCCAGCCAGTTAGCATATTCCAGAAAAAGGCTTTTTGCAACTTCAATTTCCTGTTTTGTCGATGCCTGTATTAATTCCGCCAATTTAATCTTCCTTTAATTTACCCGTAAATTTAATTAACTTTAACTTTCTGTAGTTTATTCCCACGAAAGTGGGAATCTATGACATATGATGGAACAAAAATACTATGTCTATATAATATGTAACAGGAAAGAAGGATGCCTTTATATTGGATTTACGAATGATATAAGAAAAAGAAC
>CAZMRG010000149.1:0-7842 GCA_964568655.1 uncultured Ignavibacteriales bacterium
CTTTAGAAGACTTCCGAAGCTTTTTGAATAATATTTTTTTGTAACCGCCTGCCTGCAGCAGGCAGCCTGCCTTTAGGCTGCGAAATACTAACCCCGACCTTTAGGTCGGGGATACGAAAGAACTCCATCAAGGGCTTTAGCCCTGAAGCTTTTAACAATGAATCGAAATAAATCTTCTAACAGATGAAATATTTATTAATTTGTATAATATTTCTATTAATTTCAGCAAGCGCTATGAGTCACGACATGGAACTAACTAAAAACACATACACCAATTGGGATATCGAGCCGTCATTTAAATATGACGCGCTTTGTTTCCTCAATATCCTTACAGCTGATACATTTTATCTTACATACTATAAAGACGAATACGAGAAGTTTAAACCTAAGCTCACTCCCGAAGTTACAAAATCGCTGTCAGAGCTTAAACGCAAGCTGAAGGATGAGAACGGGGTAATTATTTCGGCGTCAATGTGTCTTTACTTTTCTGCCGTGGAAGATTCGACGCTTGATCAGATGATTAAAACAATAAAGAACCCCGCCGTGTTAATAGCTAATTTTGAAAAGACGCCGTATTATGACGATGAAAGCTGGAAACTGTTTGAATCGGTGGAACCTGAGTTGACATCAATTCTTTTGTTCCTAAAAGACATTGATTTCCCTGGCTACTGGAAAACAAATATTCTTCCAAAAGTCGCAAAGAAAATTTCTGAAATTGAACCCGACTTGCCAAAATATGATGTGATTGGCCAGAACGAACATTTTCTTGGCTTTAAGCTGCCCTCGGATAAAATTACTATATATATGCTGTATTACTCGCAGCCGCACGGAATAAAAATTACCGGTATGAGGTTCTTAACCGATGCCGCATGGCCGTTTAAGATTGTACTGCGCAACGCCGTGCATGAAATGATGCACCCGCCCTATGATTATAAAGGAGATGAAGAACTAAGGGCGGCAATTGAATCGCTTAGGAAAGATGATTTCCTGATGGATAAAGTTAATAATCATAATCCTTCGTTTGGATACAACACGCTCGACGGACTTATTGAAGAGGATTGCGTCCAGACATTGGAGCAATTAATTAATGAAAAGTTTGGGGTTGATGTAGATGCGCGCAAAAGATGGAAGGTTTCTGATGACGGCATTCATGTTTTCGCGATAGCGTTATACCAGGCGATGAAAGAAGATAATTATAACGACTCAAATATGTTGTTCCGCGATTATCTTGTATCTAAAATAAAAAGCGGCAAGCTTGGCGCCGGAACAATAAAAAGTTATTACGATAAGTTTTACGGGAATTAGGTTTTTTTGTCATTCCCCTGCCTGCAGCAGGCAGGCGCGCAGGCGGGAATCCAGAAAGAAATCTTTAATAGTGATAAACGGTATGATTATAAGAAATTCTGTCAGAATTAATTAAAACAGGATTGATTACACAATTTTTCTAAGATATTTCACCCGTTCAACTCCTTTGGAGTCGCATGTTTGTAGGAATATGGGGCTACAAATATTCGACCCCTATCGGGGTCGCACAAAAAACCCATCTCCCCCTAACAGGTTCACGACTCTTCGAGTCAAAGACTCCCAGAGAGGAGATACACAGGGGGTTTTAATTCATCTCTACCGCGTTGTCCGGCTTTCCGTTTAGAATATAAGAGCGCACGTTTTCATACGTATCATCAATCATTGCATTAACTCCTTCTATCGTGTGACTTGATTTATGCGGCGATAGCAAAACATTTGGCAAGTCATATATCGGCAAGTGAGCGGGAAATATTGGCTCCGGATTTTTACCGGGGTAATTATACCATACATCCAATGCCGCTCCGGCCAATATTCCATCTTTCAAAGCGTTGTATAAACCTTCTTCTTTCACCGTTTCACCCCGTCCCACGTTTACAAGATATTTTCCTTTCATTGATGCTAGTATGTCGGAGCTCAATAAGTTTTTTGTGGAGCGGCTTAGCGGCAGCGTCACAAACACAATATGGCTCTTGCCAATAGTGTATTCGAGATTAGACGAAAGTTCGTCAACATACTCTGGCTTTTCAACGGGTATATTATTTTTGAATCCAATTACATAACATCCAAGCGGCTTAAGGAATTTTGCAATATATGAGCCTATGTTTCCATATCCAATTATCCCGATTGTTTTGCCCTGGATACTTGTCCACATATCTTCATCTTCTATCGAGCGGTGCCAGATTCCTTTTTTTAAATCATTATGAAATTCAGGCGTTCTTCCCAGCAAACCTAATGCGAGCGCTACTGCATGCTCGGCTACATATGGAGCGTTGGCATGTGTGTTAGATACTGTAATTCCCTTGCTTTTGATTAATTCCGTGGGAAAAGTGTTTAATCCCGTAAACGGCACAAAAATTACTTTCAGATTCGGTGAGTTTTCAATTTCGTTTTCCAGCAGTCTTCCTGTTATAACCGCGTCAGCATCTTTTAGCTCAATAGGACGCTGAGCCGGGTCAAACGTTGCTACAAAATTCATATGGGGGAATTCTTTTTTAAGCGCGTAGTATCTTTCTTTCCACCTGTCGTTAAACTTATTTAAGAATAATATTTTCATTATCTACCAGCCGTCGCTTCCTTCTTCGCCTTTGAACGGGCCCACTATATCTTTTGTGATCCATCCGCCATAAAATTTTCCCGGCTGCGGAGTTACTAATTCATCGCCAACATAACAAGCATCCATCTTCTGAGCGTAAAAGGCGAGATAGTTTTTCAATTCTTCAAACTTCTTAATTGGATTTGAATAATACCAGCAGGCATAGCGCGCTGTTTTATCAGACACAGTCAAATGAAAATAATTTGCTTCGCCTTTCCATTCGCAGAAAGTGTGATTATCAGCAGGAGATAGAAATTCCATTTTCACGTCATCCTGCGGAATATAATAAACCGGCGGGTGACTTGTTTCAAGTACACGCTTTGCGCTGTTAGTATTAACAATTTCAATCCCGTTGAAAATTACTTTTTATGTTCTTTGTGCAATTTTCAATTCTTGGGGGTCTTGGGTAATCCCAAACTGATTCCTGTCCTTGTTTTGGTTCTATACGTTTCAATATTTTTTATTAATCGATTTGTTTTTGCCTCACCCCCGCGCACTAATGGTGCGCTTCCCCCTCTCCCACAGGGAGAGGGGGTCAGGGGGGTGAGGGATACAAAAAGAGCAGAATAAATCTGCCCGTTTGTAAAAAATTTTATTTAATTAATTTTATGCCATGACCTTTGAGCTTATTAAATAGAAACGCGCCACCTTTGCGTCAAATTTCTCGCCGTCCTCGCGCATCATTTTAAAGCTGCCTTCCATAGTGCCCCAGCCTGTATCCAGCGGACACGAACTGGAATATTCAAACGACTCCCCGGGATAAAGCTCCGGAGTAAAACCTACAACTCCCGGTCCTTCAACGTCTTCGCGGTCGCCCTCGGCGTTAATAATTATCCAGTGCCTTGCCAGTAGTTTTGCCCAGCGTTCGCCATCGTTGGTAATTACTATTCGGTATGTAAATACAAACCTGTTTATCTCAGGATTTGACTGCTCCGCCAGGTATTCCGGAAACACCTGAACGCGGATGCCTTCGGTGGTTGTTTCTGAGCCTGTATTATTTTCCATGTTTCAATATATGAAAATTTTATAAAACTTTGTATTCTTTATAAATTATTTTTTCGCCTTTCGGCCTGCCATTGGTTCTTTCTCTCTCGCCGATCTGCTGGCGCCACATAGCATAATACAGTCCTTTTTCATCAAGCAGCTCGTCATGTTTGCCTGATTCAATAATTTTACCTCTCTCAAGTACATATATTTTATCAGCATACATAACGGTTGAGAGCCTGTGAGCAATTAATATTGTAATATGGTCAGTCGTCGCGGAAACATCCCTGATTGTCTGGCTGATCTCATCTTCTGTCAGCGAATCAAGCGCCGAGGTAGCTTCGTCAAAAACCAGCAAACGCGGTTTTCTTAATAATGCACGCGCGATTGAGATTCTCTGCTTCTCACCGCCGGAAACTTTCACGCCGCCCTCGCCGATAATTGAATTTATTCCTTTATCCGCCCTCGCAAGAAGGTTCTGGCATGAAGCTTTGTTAAGCGCGTCAAGCACATCGGCGTCGGTTGCATCGGGATTTACAAACAAAAGATTCTCTCTGATTGTGCCGGCAAATAACTGCGTGTCCTGAGTAACAAACCCAATCTGGCGCCTAAGCTGTTCAAACTCTATCTGGTCACCGGGAACCCCGTTATATTTTATTGTCCCGGTCAGCGGTGAATATAATCCAACCAGCATTTTTACAAGCGTTGATTTCCCTGCGCCTGATGGCCCCACGAACGCGACAGTTTCGCCGATTTGAGTTGAGAATGAAATATCGCTCAGCGCATTTGATGAAGCGCTCTGATGCTTGAAGCTCACATCATCAAATTCAAATGTTTCAATATTACCGATGGAAATTGGGTTCTCCGGCTTCTTTTCAAGAGGCGTATCGAGTATGTCTTTGAAGTTATCAAGCGAGACTTCGCTTTCCCTGTAAACATTTATAATGTTGCCAAGCTCCTGCAGAGGGCCGAATATAAAGAATGAGTAAATATATAACGAGAAAAACTCGCCGGCTGTTATGACCCGTGAAAATATGAGGTAAAGCATTATAAACAGTATGCTTGTCCTCAGAAAGTTTACCATTGTTCCCTGAATAAAGCTTAAGCTGCGGATGTACTTAACTTTTTTTAGTTCTAGTCCCAGTATCTTTTCAGTTGTGCTGTTAAGCCTGTTAATTTCCTGCTGGGAAAGTCCAAGACTTTTTACAATCTCAATGTTCCTTAACGATTCGGTTGTAGTGCCTGCAAGCGCTGTGGTTTCTGAAACGATGTTCTTTTGTACTTTTTTTATTTTTTTGCTGAGCTTCGAGCTGATGAAGCCGATGAGCGGAGCAGTAACGATATAGACAGGAAATATTATCCAGTGAATAGTAAATGAATAAATGGTAACGAATATAATTCCGATGAGCGTGCCGTATAAAACATTGACAGACGCGGTAATTAATTTTTCAACGTCTATTCTTACTTTCTGAAGGACTCCAAGAGTCTCTCCGCTTCTTTTATCTTCAAATACCTGGTATGGAAGTCCGAGCGAGTGCTTTATTCCGTCGGCATATATCTGCGCGCCCAGGCGCTGAGTTATGAGATTGATGTAGTAATCCTGAAAGTTCTTAGCCACCCTTGAAATAAACGCCGAACCAATTCCCATAGCAAGCAGTAATCCAACTCCTTTGAAGAATTGCATCCGTGTATACTGGTCAAATTTAGTGGCATAATCGTCTATAATATATCTCAGGATGACCGGGTCAAACATAGAGAATACCTGGTTTATTGCCGCCAGGGCCAGAGACAGAAAAACGAGAGATTTGTATTTCTTTAGATATTTGACTAAAAGCTTCACTTTTTGGGAGTTTTTTTGGTTTTGTTAGCCGCTAATATAGTATATTATCTGATTTAAAATTATGAAATAATCTGAAACGGGCGCTTTGTATTTAAGACGAATCAGAAATGATTTTAATGACTGCATCCTGAGATTGCTGTGAATATCAGGAATGTTAAGGCTCGGCTAAAAGCCCGTAAACCCTTATTCGGATTAATGTTTGAATTTACTATTATTTATATATGTGTTATCTTTATAGATAAAATTCATAACAATAATTTAAACAAATAAATCTATGACAAGAGAAGAAATCATTACACAGATTGCAAAAGACGCAGATTCAACTAAAGTCGCCGCCAGGGCTGCTTTAGATTCATTTTTAAGCTGCGTTACAAAGACTTTGAAAAAAGGCGGAAGAGTTTCACTGGTTGGATTCGGAACATTCTCAGTAACAAAGAGGAATGCAAGAACCGGAAGAAATCCGAGAACCGGCGAAGCTATTCAGATCAAAGCGAGAAAAGTCGCTAAGTTCAAAGCGGGAAAAGAATTATCAGAGACGGTTAATAAATAAACCGGGGGGATGTAAAATTTTTATGAGGACGGCCGAAAGAGCCGTCCTTTTTTTATAACGCTCAGCTTAATCCAGTTTTATAGTTTTTACTTTAACCGGTTTTGAAGTGTAATCATATGGATGATCCGGGTCGCCTTCCGACAAATCCCTTTCCATGACTACGAGCGTAGAGCCCTTTTTGACTACCCAATAATCCGCCCCTGCTCCGGCCCACCAGCATTGACAAGCTATTAATGCGTTCTTTGGAATGCCGTTGTCTTTAAAATCTTCCGGGTTGATAATATAGAAGTTCCCTGTCTCAGTCGCAATTTCATTTAAATTATCATTCACTAAGACAGATAATATTGTAGAAGGCGTACCGTTTGCGTCTTCCCCAAGCGATTTGAACTGCCACTGGACGTTAGGATCTGCGATAGAACGGGAAGATCCGAAAAGCAATATTGCAACCATGCTGAAACTGAAAAAGACAAATCTTATTTTTTTCATATTTGATTGGCGATTAATTTAATGGCAAGATAATAATATTTTCGGGAATTGGGAAATGGTTATTCCGGATCTATTTGCCAAGAAGAAAAATAGCTGGTTTTTTTCCGATTACCCTGGAATGCAGTTTCCAGTTCTCAATTGTTTGGGTAGTAATGCTTTCTGATTCCATTGTCAGGTCAACAGCCATGCAGAGTTTTAGTCTTGATGCGCATGAACCGATTATATCGGTCATAAGATTATCATTTCTGTGAGGCGCTTCAATTATGATTTGTGTTTGACCTGTGGCAAGAATTATTTTCTGCAGCTCAAGCAATCTTAATTTCCTTTTCTTTCGTTCAATCGGAAGGTAACCGTTGAATGCGAAATTCTGTCCGTTGAGTCCTGAAGCCATAAGCGCAAGAATAATTGATGAGGGCCCGACAAGCGGGATAACTTTAATGCCTGATTCATGCGCTACCGCGACAAGCTTAGCGCCCGGGTCGGCTACGCACGGAACTCCGGCTTCTGAAAGAAGTCCGATATTTTTTCCTTCGAGCGCCGGCTGAAGAAGCCTCGGGATCATTTCATTCCCTGTATCAACATTCAAAACTGAAAAGCTCAGGTCCTGAACTTTCTTCACTATCCCTGCAAGCTTTAAGAACTGAACCGCTGATTTTACATTCTCTACCACGTAGTTATCTATATAATTGATAACCTGCATAACCCGCGATGGCAATGTGTTTACAAGCTCGTTGCTTCCCAGCGAAGTTGGTATAAGATATAATATGCCTTTATTCATTATTGTTTATATAGCGGTTTCAAAATATTTTTTCAATCTCTCAGCCCCTTTTTTCCCTGCGCGCTTTTCGAAATCTTCGTAGTTATCATTCATTGCCTGCTTAATTTTTTCTACCGAGCCGAATTCTTTCAGCAGCTTCTGCGCGGTGGCTTTGCCAATTCCCTTTATATCTTCAAGCTCGCTCTTTAGCGTGCGCTTATCGCGAAGCGTGCGGTGGTAAGTAATTGCGAACCTGTGCGCCTCGTCTCGGATTCGCTGCAGCAGCTTCAATCCGCTTGATGTCTTTGGTATTGATTGAGCATCCGATGAACCCGGAACAAACACTTCCTCCAGCTTCTTGGCAAGACCTATTATGTTCTGCCCTTTTATCCCTAAATTATCCAAAACTTTTACTGCAGATGAAAGCTGCCCTTTGCCGCCATCGATTACAATAAGATCGGGAAGGGGGGAGGCTTCGGTTTTGACCCCGAGATCTTCCTTTTGCGGGGCGAGCTTTTCTATGACCTCACCCCCCGATTCGTTCTTTTGTAGGGTGAGCTTTTGTATGACCTCACCCCCCGGCCCCCTCTCCCGAACGGAGAGGGGGA
>CAZMRG010000150.1:0-7581 GCA_964568655.1 uncultured Ignavibacteriales bacterium
AGGAGTATCATCATTTTCCTTCTTCCATCTCCTCAAAAATTTCCTTAACTGATTCCTTCACATTCGAGCCTTCGAACACTTCCCGCATTTCTTTTGAAAGCTCTTCGTAATTATTGCAAATTTTCATTTCTCCGTTTTCGGTGATTGAAATATCGCCCGTCTCTTCCGATAAAATTATTGTCAGCGCATTTACCTGTTCCGATATTCCAAGTCCCGCCCTGTGGCGTGTGCCAAGTTTCCTTGAGCCGATCTTCTCAGTTGCCGATAGCGGCAGAATGCATCTTGCAGCTTCTATAACATTATTCTGGATTATAACTGCGCCGTCATGAAGCGGCGAGCGCACGTTGAATATAGATATAAGCAGCTCTTTATTAACTTTAGCCTGCAGCGCCTCGCCTGTTTCGATAAATGAACCAAGACCTGCGCCTTTGGAAATTACAATTAGAGCGCCCTGTTTGCGTTCTTTGAGTTCCTTTAGCGCTTCGATAACTTCGCTTATTGTTTCCGTAGCGTTGATCTTGAAAAACAAACGCGCGATCCTTGTTCTGCCTATCACAAGCAGCAATCGCCTTAGCTCAGGCTGGAATAAAATAATAAACGCTATCACCCAGATATCCGTCAGTTTACTGAAGATCCAGCCAAGCGATTTCATGTTGAATGTCTGCGCAATAAGTGAAACTATAATAATCAGCGTTAGCCCTACGAATATCTGCGCCGCAATTGTGCCGCGCATAACTAAATACAGCTTATAAAAGATGTATGTGACAATAATAATGTCAATTACATCAATTAAAGTAACCGATATGAACCCGATTTTAAATAGTTCCATTAATGCGAATTTAATGGTTTCGGTTTAGAGTTAACAGGGCATTAATTTCCATTCCCGGGAAGGCGGGAAACCAAACCTTCTCTCCGCCCAAACTCCGGTTTGGGACGGAATAAATATATTTATTTTCGCAGAATATTATTCAATTCATTTGTATTTTTGTTGATCAAATTAAATCAAAAAATATGAATGTCAAAATCCGCTGCGGATGGAGCGCCAACGATGAATTGTATATAAAATACCATGATAAAGAATGGGGCGTTCCGGTTCATAACGACAGGAAATTATTCGAATTTTTAGTATTAGAAGGTTTCCAGGCGGGACTTAGCTGGAGAACCATACTTTACAAACGCGAAAATTTCCGTAAGGCGTTTGATAATTTCGACGCCGAAAAAATTGCCAGGTATAATAAACGGAAAGTAGATTCGCTGCTAAATGATGCGGGAATTATCCGCAATAAACTTAAAGTCGCCGCAACTATTACCAACGCAAAAGCATATTTAAATATTCTTGATAACCAGGGTTCATTCGATAAATACCTGTGGCAGTTTACAGACGGAAGAATTATAAAAAATAAGTGGAAATCTCTTCAAGAAATTCCGCCGAGAACCAAAGAGTCGGATACAATGAGCAAAAAACTTATTGAAGACAGTTTCAAATTTGTTGGTTCAACAATTTGTTACGCTCATATGCAGGCGACCGGAATGGTTAATGACCATATAGTCAGCTGCTTCAGACATAAAGAAGTTTAAAATTTATTTTAAACAGTTTCGTAAATAAAAAGCCCGGCGTTAACCGGGCTTTATTTAATTCAAATCCATTTTATTTCACTAAGACCATTTTCTTTATTTCCGAATAATCTCCCGCAGTAAGCTTATAGAAGTAAACGCCTGAAGAAAGATTCGCAAGGTTAACCGTCGCCTCATAGGAACCGGGCGCCATATATTGATTTGCCAAAGACGCAACTTCCCTGCCAAGCACATCAAACACGATAAGTTTTACAATCCCGGCTTTCTTAATATCGAATTTTATTTTTGTCGACGGGTTGAACGGATTCGGAAAATTCTGGTACAAACTGTAATCCTTTGGCACAATAGTTGAGATCGGGCTGACCGATATTATATCGCCCAATGGAAATTTACGCGTAATCCAGTCATAATTCGCAGCGCCTACCTGTGTGTAACCCGCTATGATAACATTTCCGCTTGTATCGGCAACAACTTTAACGCCTACGTCGCTTCCGCCGAAAGAGCCTGCATACTTGTTTACCTGCAATTGATCTCCGCTGCTCACGGAGTATTTAACTGTAACCATGTCTTCTGATAGAGCCGAAGTATCGCTTTTACTGTAGCCAGTTACATATACATAATTCCCCTGTTTAGGCACAACAATATCGCTGGCTACATCTTCGTTTTCACCTGTCCCGGTGTATACTCCAATCCATTGCCGGTTTCCGTTGGGGTCATATTTCATGGTTATGTAATCTGTTCCGGATGCGGTATCAGTTGCCGAGCCCGTTATATATGAATTGCCTAAATGATCGACGGCAATTCCAAGCGCTTTATCGTCAGCATTACCTGTTCCGTTATACCTTGCTACCCAGAGAGAGTCGCCTGTAACGGCGTTATATTTGATAAGGGTCGCATCTGTCCCGGTTGCATTTCCGGAGCTATACCCAAAAATAAATACGCTGGCATGCCCGTCATCCTGTGCAATACCAAAAGCCCTGTCATCGCTGTTGCCGGGCCCGTTGTAAGTTTTAGACCAAAGTGTATTGCCGCTTGAATCATATTTGATAAGCGCTATGTCGGTACCGCTGGTACTATCAGTCACGTAACCGGTCACGTATACATTTATTCCGTCAGTCGCTATCCCGAATGCTTTGCTATCGCCGGCTCCGTTGCCGGTAACTAAACGATTCCAGGATAAAACTCCCGCAAGAGTGTATTTTATTGTGAATATGTCTGTACTTGCTAAGGTTACATAACCCGTCACGTAAACATACCCGGCATTATCAACTGCAATGCCGAATGCTTTGTCATCACTGTTTGCGGGCGAGTCGTACCGTTGAACCCACTGCTGGGCTCCGCTGGAATTGTATTTTACGGTAGCATAATCAAAAGAACTTCCTATTCCTGCGCTATAGCCGGTTATATAAACATTTCCGGCATTATCCACGGCTATTCCAAATGCCTTATCTTCTCCGTTGACTTGCGGATTATTGTAATAAGCTACCCACTGCTGGGTTCCTTCCGAATTATACTTTACCGTACAGAAGTCTATTCCGGTTCCTGTCCGGGTTACATATCCGGTTTCATATAAATTTCCCGCTTTATCTGTTACGGCGTTGGTAACTCTGTCATCGCCGTTGGCGCTGCCGCTTAGAGTTTTTATCCACTGCTGGGAATGAAGCTGTGATACAAATAATTGAAAAACAACAATGATAAGAGCAAAGAGCTTTAATGATGATTTAAACATATTTTTTAATGATTATAAATTATAATTTGTTTTGTAATTAACAAAAATCCCTAAACTATTAAAATTTAGTAAATTAGACAGCCAAATTATCATTAAAAGGGCATGGCTTCAATACCGCTCTTTCGGTATTATGAGCTGGATTATAAAATATCACGTTTTCACGGGTTATGTAAAGGTATGAAATTGAATAACTAAGCGCTTTTCTTAAACAATGCTCTTGGCAAAATGTTAACCAACCATTGTTTCATAGCTTCATTTTTAAAATGCGAAATTTACAATTATGATTTGATCATAATAAGCAGCATTTTAAATCTTGTTATGGCTTTTAGAGAATGAGGTTCATTTGCAGGCATTACGATCATTTCGCCTGCCTTAAGAATATTTTCTTTTCCTGAGATCCTGACCTCCGCTTCGCCATCTGCAATAAATACCATTGCGTCAAACGGGGTTGTGTGTTCGCTTAAACCCTCAGCTTTATCAAAAGCAAACAAGGTAACAGTGCCCCCAGACTTCTTAATTATCGTTCTGCTTACAACAGCTCCCGGCTGATAATCGATAAGGCCCGCAAGTTCACTTTTATTACCGGCGAGTTCATTTGAGTTTTCAATTGAATTATTTGACATATTTTATAGGCTCCTTGGCTTAATTGATATTATACAAACATAATCAATGATTCCAGTAATAGCATTGACATAGGTCAAGAGCTTTTGTAATTAAAAGCGCTACAGCATTTTCATTGTATATGTTACGCTTGAATACCATCAACGAGTTACATATAAAGTATTCATTTACACGTATATTTGGGGTGAAGTTATACTTAAAATTAAAAAACCTTTTGTTTAACTAAATGAATAGAATTCTTTTACTATTAATTATAACCTTTACATTCGCTACAAACACATTTTCTCAGAACATTACGAACAAGCTTGGGACCAACGGGTACTTTATGGTAACAGATGCAACAGGAACCCCAAATTATTTTATTGTAAAGAAATCCACCGGAGATGTAGGTATTGGTTCAAACAGCTTCGACGCTACTAACCCTGAACAGCTTCTGGTTGATTGCGGAACCACGTCTTCTGTAAACGCAATTTACTCAAGAGGCACAATTAATAATTATCTCCAGTTTAATATAAGGAATTTATCATCTGGCAATCAGGCTTCGTCAGATATTGTTGCCACATCCGATAATGGCACAGAAAGCACTAACTACATGGATATAGGCATTAACGGTTCGGGTTATGTTAATCAGGCCGGTAATTTAGGCAGATCAAACGACTGTTATATTATTGGAGCCGGAAATGATCTATATGTAGTAAACAGCAATTCCGGCAAAGATATGATATTCATGACCGGCGGCTCAGCAACAACCAATGAGAGAATGCGCATAAGAAGTAACGGTAATGTGGGTATAGGGTCAACAACCGCTTATAATCTGCTTTCTATGAAATACGGAGCATTCAGCGACGGAACGCTCTGGTATAATGCTTCTGACAGTACGCTCAAGAGGGATATTACGGATATGCAAAAATACGGGCTTGCTGAATTAATGAAAATGCGCCCTGTAAGCTATTATTACAAATCCGATTCAACAAACAAACTTGAAATAGGATTCATAGCGCAGGAAATGAAATTAATTATTCCTGAAGTTGTATCAGGCGATGAAGGCAATATGGGGATAAGCTACGGAAATCTTGTGCCTGTGCTTGTAAACGCGATAAAAGAACAACAATCAAAAATCGACTCTCAGCAAAAAGAAATAGAAAACATAAAAACCGATATCCAATCTTTAAAATCAACAAATAAAACTGAAATTGCCGGCATGAATTCGACCGGCGCGAATACTGTTTATCTTTTAGTACTTTCATTTATTGCAGGTTCAGTGATCGCCGTTGTAATTAAAAAGAGGAAGTAAAATGTTTAACGGCATGAACCTTCTTCATAAAATTTTAAGGGCAAATAAATGAAAAAAGTATTTTTATTTCTTATAGTTTCCGGGTTAATTGTTCAAACTTATTCTCAAAGTTCAATAATAATAGGAAACGGAGCTGAACTGAACATTGGCTCAGGGGCAGACGTTTGCGCATCTGAACACGGAAATATCGCCGGCAACATAACTGGTTCCGGCACGCAATGCCTTGGCGCTTTACCCGTACTAATTTCTTCGTTTACTGCCGCCGTTGAAAATAACAGGGATATTAAGATGTTTTGGACAACAACCATGGAGATTAACAACAAAGGCTTTGAAATCGAAAGAAAACAAAATGCAGATGAATGGATAAACGCCGGATGGGTTGCAGGAAGTGGGAACTCGAATGTTCCGGTAAACTATTTTTTTTCTGACAACAAACTTAACGCAGGAAAATATTCATATCGTCTTAAACAAATTGATTATAACGGCAATTTCGAGTACCATGCTTTAAGTAATGATGTTTTGATATCGCAGCCTAATGAATTCAGCTTATCACAGAGTTATCCAAATCCTTCAAATCCTGTTTCAAAAATCGATTTTCAGCTTCCGTTCGCCGGAAACGTTACAATAAAGGTTTTCGACATAACCGGCCGCGAAGTTGCAAAGCTAATTGATGAAAATAAAGAAGCCGGATTTTACAGCGTTACTTTTGACGGGAACAATTTGGCAAGCGGCGTATACTTTTACAGAATACAGGCCGAAGGCGAAGGACAAAATTTCACCGCGGTTAAAAAACTTCTGTTAGTGAAATAAAAATAGGATTTATATCGGTATATATGCTAAAAAGAGCTGTCAAAACGACGGCTCTTTTATTTTAGATCTTCGCTTCCGTGCCGGTTTCCATCGTTACCTCATCAGAAAGTTTTAAAAGCGGATTTTTGATCTGCGACAGGTATAACAGCGCAGGCAGAATTATGAATGGAAGCAGCGGAATCCAGTTTCTCATTTCTTCCACTCTGATTCCCGCCCGCAATACAGCCAGCATTACATAAGGTATTATAAGAAAATAAATAAAAACATATTCGCGTTTAAACTTTTTCCAGATACCAGAAATAAAGAACATAGCTGCAAATATATGAAGCCCCCCGAAGTTGAAAACAATATCCCGGATGATGAGGTGTTTTGGCAGATCTCTTAGGGCAATTACCGTATCCGAAAAGTGAATTAGCCCGTAATCAGCGTCTCTATCCGCCGGGAAATACGGATACAACATTTTCAGGACCAAAAAGCACACGTAATAACCGCCAACCAGCAATACTGAATATATTATCGTATCCTTTTTTAAAAGCCTGTTGTAATTAAAAAGCAAATAAACAGGGATAAGCATAATAACCGAAGGGTGATTAAATGCTCCTATCAGAAAAGTAATTAGCAGCCAGACGTTTTTCTTTTTCAGAAGAAAATAAAAGCCTGCGACAAGAAAAAACAGAGTGCTTTGTTCAACATAAAAGTATATCTGGTTCAATAAAATAAAATTCCAGAACATAGGGTAAAACAATGCAAGCGCCAGAATAGAGTTAAATACCTTATCTCGAAAATGAATATTAAGTATAAGATAAAAAAAGATTAATGTAAAATATGTGAATGCTACGAATATAAAAATTAATATAGCCCTGTCAGGGATATGCAGGATCTTAAACGCCTTAAAAATTAACGGCACAAGCACCCTGAATTGTATCGCCTTAATGGCATTTCCTTCAAGCACCCTGTAAATTCCCGCATATTCATCGTAACGCAGGTCCGATACGCCGATCACCATGTGATTGTATATCAGGCAAAAGGTCACCGACATCAATAAATAAATTACATGAACAATAACCGGTGGAAAATTTTCGCTAGGGAATTTCCTGCCGAATAAATTTAGCATACGTAAATTAATTAAATCTGAAATTATTTTTGAAATTTATGATTTACTTTCCCGCCATCCCCAAATATAATGCGGCGCATCCGGGCCGGCGTTAAATAACAGGTCCAGAATACTCACATAATGCTCGAACGGCGGAAATAGCTGGGGGTATTCAGGATAGCTTGAATAATCTTTCCACACCAGTTCTATCCCTACATCTTTAAAATCATTTTCGCCTATGTAATTCTTTGCCGATGGGCCTGAATAGTATACATCCGCTTTACATTTCTTCAGAAGGTCCAGAAGGCGGTGAAGGCCTTTTCCTTCGGGCGAATAATTCAGCGACGTATCAAAAACGGTCTTACACTTTAAGAAATCAACGGCGATCGTCTTTATCAGAAATTGATTCAGCTCCGAAAGGAACTCCCATTTTCTCTCAAAATATACATGGTTCAAAAA
>CAZMRG010000151.1:0-7571 GCA_964568655.1 uncultured Ignavibacteriales bacterium
TTCAGGTTACATAATTTTATTCTTTGACTGGATGTGCGGAATTATTCTGGTATATATGTTCCTGTTCGGGATTGGTAAAATTATTTTAGGCAATTATTTAATCGGTGGAATCTATTTGGCTCTCGGACTTGCCGCCGGCTGGATAATTATGAAACATGTGGTATATCTGGGCTGGGGCGAAGTCAAGAATGCAAATTGAGAATTGAGATTTAAGAATTACGATTTTTCTTTGATCTCTCGTCAGGAATTTATTACTACTCTCTTATTATTGATAATACTATTTTAGATACAAAGAAACTCGTTCTATTGAAATAATTAGTTTTATTTATTGTCCCATTTTTTTATGTTTGTTTTATTTCCTTTTGTTTTTTATTTAACTATTAACTGTTCATTGTTAACTGATATTTCGCAATTAGTCATTAGTAATTGTTTTGATGAATCCTTCATATTATTTCAAAGAGCTGTGGCGGTATATTAAGACCGCTAAGTCGGCGGTGATAAGCTCTACTATTCTTATCGCCCTTGCCGTGCTGCTGCTTGGAATATATGTTACAATATCTATCAACTCAGTCAGGCTTATGAAAATGATCCGTGACAAAGTTGAAATTGACGCGTATTTAGTTGATACGTTCCCGGATTCGTTATCAACAAAAATGATAAACGACATGAAAACAATCGGCGGCGTTAAATCAATAAGATACATATCTAAAGATGAGGCCGCTAAAATCTTTGCAGAAGACTTCGGCAAAGACATTCTTGAGGTTTTTGACTATAATCCCCTGCCTGCTTCGTTCAAAATTTCGCTTTATGATGAATATAAGACTGTTGACAGAATTGAGAAGATTAAGACTGAGTTAAAGAAATATAAGGAAATTGACGATGTTCAGTATGCAAAGAATAATCTTGAGATTTTAGAAAGAAATTCTAATTCATTGGTATTTCTTAATCTTAGCCTGTTAATAATAATTACGTTTTCTTCAATTTTTCTTGTGGGAAACACTATTAAGCTGATGATTACCGCCAAAAAAGATACAATTGAATTGATGAAATTAATTGGAGCGACAAAAGAAACAATTCGGACACCCTTTATTTTAGAGGGATTTTTCCAGGGACTAGCAGGCAGCATCCTCGCTGTTATTATTTTACAGCTATTTTTGAATTATTTTTATTCAACTTACACAACAACGGATTTCACATTCTCCGTTATCAATTCAACTTTTTTAATCCTGATGATAGTTTTCGGGGCTTTGTTGGGAACATTCGGAAGTATTTTTTCACTTCGCAGATTTTTAAGATTTAATTGATTTTCCCGCAAAAAAACCCCATTTTTAAGACATTTAACAACTCATTTAACATTTCAAAAAATCAAAAAAAATACAATTTTTATTGAGATATTGCATTTTCAAACAAATTTAACTACTTTTGTTTCGTAAATGGGTGAAATCAAAAAATTCGACCAGCGCAGCTGGGTTAAAACAAACCTGAATTATAAAAAAGATTCGGGAAGTAAAGCATGGATTTTGCACCGTATTACAGGTATAGCGCTAATTGCATATTTATTTTTGCATATTTTTTCGCTCAGCCCGCTTGCTCAGGGAAGAGCTGCGTTCAATACATTTATGGAGCATTATTCTACTCCTTTTTTCATGGTTCTCGAGTGGTTTCTTTTTGCTTTTGTTTTATTTCATTCTTTGAACGGAGTTAGAATTGTGCTGGTCGATTGGGCCGATGGAGCCAAATATCACAAACAATTATATAGTTTTTCGATAGTGGTTGGCATAGTTCTTTTTTTTGCAATGGGTTATGTTATGTTTTCACATGAAATTAACAAATTGTTTGCTACTTTGTAGATATGTATAAGCATCAAAATTCAAGAAGTTCAGGGTCTTTTAGCTGGGTTTTCCAGAGAATTACAGGATTAATACTTGTTGTTGTGATGATAGGTCACTATATTTTAATGCATTATAACCCGCAATCGGGGCATACTTACGATGCGGTGCTCGCCAGAATGCAAAGCAACTGGTATAGAGTTCTTGATCTGACGTTTGTTGTGCTTGGTATGTATCACGGATTGAACGGAATTTGGGGAATATTCAGGGATTACAAGCTGAAAAGCTGGCAATCCATTACAATAGTCGGAGTTTTGATAGTGGCAGGACTTGCATTTACGTTATGGGGAATCAAAACGATTCTTGATATACCATATGTAAATACTGTTACGTCTACCATTAGTAAATAATCCTGTTCCAAAAAAATTTTAATTGTTTTTTCAAATTTATAAAGGAGAAAATAAATGGAAAAAATCAACGAAATCAGATCAATGCTGGATGCTATGGGTAAAGACCTGGAGAAATTTTACACCAAGGGGCAGAATTCTGCGGGAACAAGATTAAGAAAATCTTTGAATGAGGTTAGGAAAAAATGCCAGGAGATGCGCAACGAAATACAGGATATCAGGCAATCAAGAAAAACCGCCGGTACCGCGTAGCGTTAGCATAGGATTTTATAAATTCTATTTTTACAACTAAGTAGTAATCAAGCCGGAGAGTTGACGGTTCGTTCAGAAGCGTTTTATCTCTCCGGTTAACGTTGCTACTTATTTTATTTGACGACCAAAGATGCAAAACAGTATCAGGAATTTTTGTATAATAGCGCATATAGACCACGGCAAGTCCACGCTCGCAGACAGGCTGCTTGAAGAAACCCATACCATCGCCAAGCGTGATATGATAAAACAGGTGCTTGATGACATGGAGCTTGAACAGGAACGCGGTATCACTATTAAACTCCATGCTATTCAGCTTCAGTATAGATCTGTTGCCGGCGTTAATTATACGCTTAACCTGATTGATACCCCGGGACATGTTGATTTTTCGTATGAAGTCTCCCGTTCGCTAGCCGCTTGCGAAGGAGCGCTGCTTGTTGTAGATGCCTCGCAGGGCATTGAAGCTCAAACTGTCAGCAATCTGTATCTTGCTATTGACGCTGACCTGACGATAATTCCGGTCATAAATAAGATCGACCTGCCAAGCGCCAGCGTTGATGTTGTGAAGAAACAAATTATTGAACTCATTGGTTGCAAAGATGAAGATATAATTCTCGCCAGCGCCAAACAAAACATAGGGACATCGGAAATTCTGGAAGCCATCGTGAGTAAAATTCCGCCGCCCGAAGTAAATAACGACGCGCCGCTCCGCGCTCTGGTTTTTGATTCAACTTTTGATACATACCGCGGGATAATAACTTACATCCGCGTATTTGACGGCGAGATCAGCGATAAAGATAAAGTAAGATTTTTTGCAACCGGCATAGATACCGAAGCCGAAGAAGTGGGTATCCTGAAAATGAACAGGCTTAAAACCGGCTCGCTTAAATCAGGCGATGTTGGTTATATGATAACCGGTATCAAAGAAACCAACGAACTTATTGTAGGCGATACCGTTATTAATATTGAGAACCCAGCCACAGAACCGCTTCCGGGATACAAGAAGATAAAACCTATGGTTTTTTCAGGTATTTATCCCTCGCAAAGCGAAGAGTTTGAAAGCCTGCGCGAGGCGTTAACGAAGCTGAAAACCAACGATGCATCGCTGCTGTTCGAGCCGGAAACATCTAATGCGCTTGGTTTCGGATTCAGGTGCGGATTCCTTGGTCTGCTGCATATGGAGATAACGCAGGAGCGGCTGGAAAGAGAATACGACCAGAATATTGTTACAACCGTTCCAAATGTTGAATACAAAATAATTAAAACTGATGGCGGAATAGTAAATATTGATAACCCGTCGCAGATGCCGCCTATCGGAAGTATTGACCATATTGAAGAGCCGTTTATAAGCGCGCAGATAATCACGCCGACTGAGTTCATGGGTAATATAATGAAGCTGGCTAATGACCGGAGAGGCGTTTTTAAATCAACGACCTATTTAACTCCGACAAAAATAGATCTGCAGTTTGAATTCCCGCTTTCAGAAATTATTTTTGATTTCCATGACAAGCTTAAATCAATTTCAAAAGGATATGCTTCGCTGGATTATGAATACCTTGATTACAGGGAATCGGACCTGGTTAAGCTTGATATTTTGCTGAACGCGGAGCCTGTTGACGCGCTATCGGCGATTGTTCACAGGTCAAAGTCATATGATTGGGGCCGCAAGCTATGCACAAAACTAAGACAGCTTATCCCAAGGCAGATGTTTGAGATAGCTATACAAGCGGCTATAGGCGCTAAGATTATCGCGAGAGAAAGCGTTAAGGCTATGCGCAAGAATGTTATAGCCAAGTGCTACGGCGGCGATATTTCAAGGAAAAGAAAGCTGCTTGAAAAGCAGAAAGAAGGAAAGAAACGAATGAAGCAGGTGGGCTCAGTACAGATACCGCAGGAGGCTTTCCTGGCAATACTTTCTATCGAAGAATAATGAAATTCCTATCATTTCTCAAAAGTAAGATTTGCATAATTATTTATCTTTCAGCTCCGTACCGCGTGCCGCGGCAGGCGGCAGGAGCGGCATATAAAAAGACAATTATAAAATTATAAATGGACAACAAGAAAATTAATACTAAACCGGAAACCGACAGTAAACCAAAAAAGAAGCCTAAATCAAAATCAAAAGAGCTTTTTGACGCGCTGCTGTTTGCAGCCCTGGTGGCGTTCTTTCTCAAGATATTCTTTATCGAAGCATACCGTATTCCAACAGGCTCAATGGAAAACACTCTGCTGGTCGGCGATTTCCTCCTGGTAAATAAATTTATATACGGCGCTACAACGCCAAGGAATATTCCGTTCACAGATATACGCATACCATACGTTACCCTGCCGGCTCTTAAAGACCCGCATAAAGGCGATGTTGTTGTATTTGATTTCCCCGGCAACAGAGATGAAGCGCAATCAAAAGAAGTTGTTAATTATATTAAAAGACTTGTTGCCGAACCCGGCGATACTGTTCAGGTAGTCAATCAAACACTCTATGTAAACGGACAGGCTTTCCCAAATCCGCCTAACGCTATTTTTAATCCGCCGCACCAGGGTAATACTTTATCAAACAACAGCGCCGACCCAAGAACTTTTCCAAAAGGCAGCGGCTGGAACGAGGAAAACTACGGCCCTATCAGGGTTCCGAAAAAAGATGATGTAATAAAGCTGACCGGTGATAATTTTGAAGCGTGGAAAATGTTTATTGTTAGAGAGGGACACAACCCAAGGCTCGCATCCGATAAGAAAGTTTTCATTGATGATAAAGAAGTTACAGAATATAAAGTGCAGAAAGATTATTTCTTTATGATGGGCGACCACAGGAACAATTCGCTCGACAGCCGATTCTGGGGCTTTATGCCGAGAGAAAACGTAGTCGGCGAAGCTTTAATGATCTATTGGTCGTGGAATCCCGATATACCGTTCTCGCACATTGGCGAATTATTTGGTTCAATCAGGTGGAACCGAATAGCTAACATAATACGTTAATAATATTACAATTATGGCAAAACACTATCAAAACACAAAAGACAGCAGCCTGAAGAAAAATATCGACGCTGCTAAGGCTATTATATTTAATTTACTTATCGTCCTGTTTATACAATCATTTTTTATACAGGGCTACGGCACACCGACAGGTTCAATGGAAAATACCATTTTGGTCGGCGATAAAATGTTCTTCAATAAGTTTATTTACGGCGCAACTTCGCCTAGGACAATCCCGTTTACGGATATTAAGCTCCCGTATATAAAGCTGCCTGCCGTAAGGGAACCGCGCAGCGGCGATATCGTAAGCTTTGAGTTTCCGGGATTCCGCGATGAAGTGGTTCCGTCAACTCCGGTTGAATATCTAAAAAGACTCATTGGCGAACCGGGCGATAAGATACAGGTCATAGATAGAGTATTATATGTAAATGATAAAGTATTCGAGAACCCGAAACATTCTCAATTCATCATTCCAAAGCCGAACAAACAGCCTGACTCAAGAACTTTCCCCAAAGGAAGTAACTGGAACGAAGATAATTATGGGCCTATTGTGGTGCCTAAAAAAGGCGACGTTGTAAGCCTTGCAAAAGACAGTTATGAAAGATGGGATACTTTTATAAAACGCGAGGGCCACAAGATTGACATGCAGCAGGGCGGGAAAATTTTCGTCGACGGCAAAGAAACAAATGAATACACAGTAGAACGAAATTACTATTTCATGATGGGCGATAACAGGAATAACTCGCTCGATAGCCGTTATTGGGGATTCGTGCCGAGAGAAAATATTGTCGGTAAAGCGATGATAACTTACTGGTCATGGGATTCTAATATCCCCTTCTCTGAATTTGTAAGCCTCATTGGCTCTGTCCGCTGGAACCGTATCGGCCGGATGATTGAATAGTTTTCTTATGTCATTTCCGCGTAGGCCTGCCTGCAGCAGGCAGGCGGGAATCTTGGTTTCTAAAATTGCAGAATTGTTATCATTCAAGAATTGCTTAATATTCGATTCCCATTGATCCGCTCTTTAATAAATTAGGACTAAGGATTTATACTTGTCTGGTCTTTACTTACATATCCCTTTCTGCGATACAAAATGTATCTATTGTGATTTCTATTCCATAACAAATCATTCCCGCAAAGGGGAATTCATCGCCTCACTCATCCGTGAGATTGAAGTGCAATCTGAACTCGTTAAAGACAAATCATTTGACACAATTTTTTTCGGCGGCGGAACACCTTCGCTCCTTACCCACGATAATTTCCAATTAATATTCGATACGCTTCATCAACATTATAATATATCTCCGCAAAGCGAAATAACAATTGAGGCAAACCCGGGAACGCTGGATAGAAATAAATTAAACGAGTTTAAGCGTCTGCCAATTAACCGGATAAGCTTTGGGGTGCAGTCTTTTATAGATTCAGAGCTTAAATTCCTTACACGCATTCATTCAGCTGAGCATGCAATTGAATCAATAAAATCAGCTCAGGATGCCGGTTTTGAGAACATAAATCTTGACCTGATTTTCGCGCTTCCTCACCAAACTTTGGAAAATTGGAATTATAATCTTGAGAAGGCAGTATCCCTCGGCACAAAACACATATCAGCATACTCTTTAATTTTCGAAGAAGGAACATTTCTGAATATGCTGCTTCATAAGAACAGGGTACGAAAAGCCGACGAGGATCTGGAACGTGATATGTATGAATTTACGATGGCGTTCCTTCCACAGCATGGATTCAACCAATATGAAATTTCAAATTACGCTAAAGACGGCTTTGAATGCCGGCATAACCTGAAATACTGGGAGTATTATGATTACATTTCCTTTGGCCCATCTGCGTCATCTTTTGTGAACGGCAAAAGATGGACAAACGTTCGCGACATAAATAAATACATAGAGCTGATTAACAGGAACCAACGCGCTGCGGATTTTTCTGAGGATATCGATAAGAATACATCTATAACAGAATATATCTTTTTAGGGCTTAGAAGCAAAGGGATAGATACGCGGGAATTCAAATTGAAATACAATGAGAATTTTGAAGAAAAATATGAAGAAGCGCTTGATGTACTGCTGAAAAGCGATTTCGCCACTCTCAGCAATTCCCATCT
>CAZMRG010000152.1:0-7462 GCA_964568655.1 uncultured Ignavibacteriales bacterium
CCATATATCGCAGATAAAAGTTAATATTGTTCATGATGAATCAATTTACGGGCAGGGAGTTTTAATTGCAAGCTTTGATGTGGGCTGGGCAAACCAGACTCACGAAGCATTTACAACATTGCCGATGAAAGTTTTGGCGCAATATGATTTTGAACAGCACCGCCCAACAGCCGGCGATGTTAGCGCAACATCTGAATACTGGCACGGGACCGAAACGCTCTCTAATATAGGCGGTTATATGCCGGGCAAGATTATCGGGCCTTCGTTCAGGTCAAGTTTTATAGTCGCGAGAACAGAAGTTGATTCTTTTGAGCGTCCTATTGAAATGGATAACTGGATCGCCGCTTCACAATGGGCAGATTCACTTGGAGCCGACGTGATTTCAAGCTCGCTTGGTTACCTTGTCTTTGACGCCGGTTACGGCGGTTACACATGGCAGGATATGAACGGGCACACAATGCCTATTTCAATTGCCGCTTCTTTGGCCGCCGATCATGGCATAGTAGTTTGTAACTCTGCCGGCAATGACGGGCCGAACGCATCGCATAATACACTTGGCGGTCCGGCTGATGCTGATAGTATCGTAACAGTTGGGGCAGTTACAAGTTCAGGAAATATAGCTTCGTTCAGTTCTGTAGGACCAACTACGGATACTCCTCCGCGAATTAAACCGGATGTTCTGGCGATGGGTTCGAATAATTATGTGGCAACAACTGGCTCTAATAATGCATATACAAATCACAGCGGCACTTCATACTCATGCCCGCTTACAGCAGGAGTTAGCGGACTTATTCTATCGGCAAACAAAAACTTAACGCCGTTCCAGGTACGCGGAATTTTAAGAAAGTTTGCAAGCAATTCCTCATCGCCTAACAATACTTATGGCTGGGGAATTATCGATGCCCAGCAGTCGGTTGATTCGGCAAGGAAGCTTGATAACGTTGCCCCGACAATTTTGCATACCCAGCCGTTCACAGCAACAACAAATACAGGCATTATTACGATGAACGCAAGAATTTTTGATAATGGTATAATCAGGCTCTGGCAGAACCAGGCGCCAATGATTTATTTCAGGAAATCAACAAACAACGGCGGAACATGGAGCTCGTATACATCAACAACTGCTAATTTAGTTTCAGCAGATACATTTTCATTCCAGATAACAGGCAGCGCGACAGGCACAACGGTGGAATATTATTTTGCCGCTCAGGATATCGCATTGCCGAATCCGCTGATGTCAACTTTACCCGCAGGCGGCTCGGGAATAAATCCGCCGGGAACAACAGCCCCTCCGACAAGATTCACTTATTATGTTGGCGTAGTTGGGATTGAACCAATAAGTTCTAATACCCCAAATTCATTTAAGCTGTATAATAATTATCCGAATCCGTTTAATCCAACAACAAAGATTAAATTTGATATAGCTAAGCAAACGCTGACGAAGATAAGAGTCTATGATTTAACCGGCAGAGAAGTTGCTGTGTTGGTAAACCAGGAATTGGTTCCGGGAAGTTACGAAATAAACTTTAACGCATCTGATTACGCAAGCGGAGTTTATTTTTATAAACTTGAGACGGCAAGTTATACAGAAATAAAGAAGATGATATTGGTAAAATAAAATCAGAGAAAATTCGACAGTTAGAATTATGGACAGGTGAAAGCCTGTCCATTTTTATTTAAATTGTGCGGACTTCAAAAAGCAACCACGAAGACTAAAATATCACTTATTGGGCGACCATTCAGAAATAAGTTGGTTTGCACCCCCTCTTATCTCCCCCTGTTAGGGGAGATAAGAGGGGGTGCGCTTTTGTCGATTTTGTGTCTTTGTGTTTTTGTGGCATTGTTTCGGAAATTCCCCAATTTTTCGCGACATTACTGGTTACATTTGATGTAACTTTTGGGTATTTAATTATATGATACTTTAGATTATCTTTAAAGACTTTCTATACAATAATTTAACAAATATGAAAAAATATATAATTACCGTTTTTGTACTGGTTTTAATTTCGGTCGTTGCGCTTTCATTCAGAAACACCGAGATGAAATTCGGGCCGCATTTGACGAGCGTTCTTGATAATAAATCGGAAAGCACATACATAGTTTATGTTTATTTTTCGGATAAGGGTCCCAATGCATCTTCAAAACTTTCAAACCCACTTGCGCTTGTGACGCAGAAATCGATTGACAGAAGAATGAAAGTTAAAGGGCCGGACAATATTGTTGAAATGACCGACGTTCCGTTATATGAGCCGTACGTTGCAACAGTATCGGATAAAGTAATAAAGACAAGGCAGCAGCTGAAATGGTTCAACGCTTTAACAGTTGAAGCCACAAAAGAACAGCTTGAAGATATTTCAAAGCTGTCATTTGTTAGCAGTATAGATCTGGTCGAAAGGTTCCACCGCAATCCGAATGATGTTGAAACCATCGTTCAGAATAAACCTGTTCAGCAGCCTGTTAAAGATAACATAGAAACCGATTCGCTTAACTACGGAACAAACGGAACAACGCAAATTACACAGATGAACGTGAATGTTGTGCATAACCAGAGCATTTTCGGACAGGGAATTTTGATATGCAGTCAGGATGACGGTTTCAGGAATCAAACGCACCCTGCTTTTAATAACGCAACATATCCGCTTCATCTTATATCGCAATATGATTTTGAATTACACATACCCAATGCCAGCCATACTACGGCTACACACGGTACTACAACAATTTCATGCATAGGCTCATACGCTCCGGGCTCGCTGATAGGCACGGCGTTTAAATCAAATTTCCTTGCGGCAAGAACGGAAGTTGATTCGTTCGAGCGCCCGATAGAAATGGATAACTGGACAGCCGCTTCACAGTGGGCAGATTCGCTTGGCGCGGATGTGATAACAAGCTCGCTTGGTTACCTTGCATTTGACGCAGGTTACGGCGGTTACACATGGCAGGATATGAACGGAATGACGATGCCGGTAACAAGATCGGCGGCAATTGCGTCGCATAACGGTATCCTCGTATTCAATTCTGCAGGAAACAACGGACCGGGCGGCACCAATACTTTGAACGGGCCCGCGGATGCGGACAGCATTGTTACAATGGGCGCCGTTGAGCCGAATGGAGTTGTAACATCGTTCAGTTCTGTTGGGCCTACAACCGATACACCGCCAAGAATTAAGCCGGATGTTATGGCTATGGGCGACGGCGTGCAAACGGCTAACGGCAGCGGTTCGGGATACAGCGGCGGCGGTTCGGCAGGCACATCGTATTCTTGTCCGCTTGCGGCAGGAGTAGGCGCATTAATATTAAGCGCGAACAAAAATCTTACCCCGTTACAGGTGCGCGGTATTCTCAGAAAATTCGCATCGAATACAAACAGCCCGAACAATACTTACGGGTGGGGAATTATTAACGCGGCGCTTTCGGTTGATTCCGCAAGGAAGCTTGATAACGTCCCGCCAACAATTTTACATACCCAGCCGTTCACGCAGACCGTTAATACCGGGGTTATTACAATGAACGCCAGGGTTTTTGATAACGGTATAATCAGGCTGTGGCAGAATCAGGCTCCGCTTATGTATTTCAGAAAGTCGACAAACGGCGGCGGAACATGGAGCTCGTACACAGCAGTATTGGCAAGCGCCATGTCGGCTGATACTTTTTCATTCCAGATAACGGGAAGCGCGGTTGGCACAACTGTTGAATATTATTTTGCGGCGCAGGATATAGCTTTGCCGAACCCGTTGATGTCAACGTTGCCGGCAGGCGGCACGGGAATTAATCCTCCGGGCACAACGGCTCCGCCCACAAGATTTAGTTTCTATGTTGGCGTGGTTGGTATCAGCCAGATCGGCAGCGGCGTACCTAATACATTCAAGCTGTACAATAATTATCCGAATCCGTTTAACCCGGCAACGAAGATAAAGTTTGATATAGCAAAAGAAACTTTTGCCAAAATAAATGTGTACGACCTGACGGGAAGGAAAGTAGCCGAGATCGTGAATCAGAACATGAAACCCGGCAGTTATGAAATAACTTTTGACGCGTCTAAATATGCAAGCGGCGTTTATTTCTATAGACTTGAAACTGCGCAGTACACTGAAATTAAAAAAATGATATTGATAAAATGATCTTATAAATTCATTTAAGTTTTAATTAAAGGCGTTCAGTATAAATTTGCTGAACGCTTTTTTTAAACAAAAATATTAATGACAAATAAATTCCGCCTGTTCTTATTCATCATTTCCGTTATCTGTATTTTCCAGAACGCGTCGTATGCGGTTCCTAAAAAGTTTTTGTTCGATGCTACCAAAGCGGAAACTGCCGGCAATGCCGATTGGGTAATAGATGAAGACAGCCATGTTGTTGGCAGGTATCCTACGCCGGACCAGTCGACTGTGACAAGCTCAACGCCTGAAACATACTGGACAGGCGCGATTTCATCATGGGGTATCGCGCTGGTAAAGCTTGGGCATCATGTTGAATCTCTTCCGGTAGGAACCGCTATCACATACGGAAACGGAAATAACCCGCAGGACCTATCGAACTACGATGTATTTGTTATTGACGAGCCAAACTCTCCGTTTACATCGACTGAGAAAGCGGCAATAATAAATTTTGTTCAAAACGGAGGCGGGCTGATGATGGTTTCGGACCATGCGGGCGCCGATAGAAATAATGACGGCTGGGACCCAGTTAGAGTGTGGAACGACCTGATAAGAAATAACGGAGTTCATAATATGCCATTTGGTTTCATACTTGATTCGCTGGATTTTTCGGAGACAACTACAAACCGGCTTACTAACTGGTCGTCAAATCCGATACTTAACGGTCCGCAGGGCGCGTTTGTTTCAACGGAATATTTTGACGGAACATCAATTACATTAAATCCTGCTAATAATTCTTCAGTCCAGGGCCTGATATGGCGCACCGGAGTATCACAGAATAACAGTAATCTTATTGCGGCATCATGTTCACTTGGCGCAGGACGGGCCGTCATATTCGGCGATAGCTCATGTCCCGATGACGGTACAGGTTCATCCGGTCATACGGTTTATGTGACCTGGTCAACGTTAAGCAACGCGCAGTTCTTTATGAACGCGTCTCTCTGGCTCGCTAAAGAAACCGGGGTTAATGCCATTGAACCTGTTGGCGGGGTTCCAACTGCTTTCTCGCTCTCTCAGAATTATCCAAATCCGTTTAATCCGGAAACAAAGATCAGATTTGATATTCCCGGAAACACAAATTCTCAATCATCAAGCGTCAAGCTGGTTATCTATGATATTCTTGGCAGGGAAGTTGAAACGCCGGTAAATGAGAATCTTGAAGCGGGTTCATACGAAGTAAACTGGGACGCGTCAAAATATCCCAGCGGAGTGTATATTTATAAACTTCAAACAAACGATTTTACCGAAACAAAGAAAATGATACTGATAAAATAGTTAATGAATTAACGAATTTAAGATTTTTAAGGGCGTTCTGATGAATGCCTTTTTTATAGGTCAAAGATATATCTTTGACCTGATTGTTTGATAGGGTTATATTTGTATTATGAGTTTACTTATAGAAAACGCTAAGCAAATTGTCACATGCCATACGCGGGGACGGAAGTTCAAAGCGGGTAAATACCAGTCTGAAATAGGCTTGATTCAAAACGCAAGCATATTTACTGAAAATGGCAGAATAAAATGGATCGGTAAGAAGATTCCATCATCGTTGAGGAAATCAGTTAAACAACAAATTGACGCAACAGGTAAAGTTATCCTGCCGGGATTTATTGACTCGCATACGCATCTTGTTTTCGCAGGAGACAGGGCAAACGAATACTCAATGCGCATCAAAGGCGCAACGTATGAAGAGATTGCAAAAGCAGGCGGCGGAATAATAAACACAGTTAAAGCGACGCGCAAAGCGCCGTTTAACGAGCTTCTGAAACTTGCAAAGAAAAGAATTGATTCTTCAATAAGCTTCGGAGTTACTACAATTGAAGCGAAATCAGGATACGGGCTTGATACAAAGACCGAGCTCAAAATGCTTGAGGTAATTAAAGAGCTAAGAAAAATAATCTATATAGATATATACTCTACTCTGCTTGCAGCGCATGCATTTCCCATAGATATATCACGTAAAGAATATATTGATAAAATTCTGTATGAAATAATTCCGCTTACAGCTAAGCGCGGTTTAGCTTCATTCATAGACGCGTTTTGCGAGAAGAATTATTTTACTCCTGCCGAGACACAATTGATATTTGAACATGGAAGAAAGTTCGGGCTTGTGCCGAAGCTTCACACAAACCAGTTTTATTCAGTGGGCGGAATCGAGACTGCTGTAAAGTGTAAAGCCATATCAGTAGACCATCTTGAAGTAATGACCAGCCGCGAGATAAAAGCGCTATGCGGTAAAAATATTATTGCATGCGTTTTGCCGACAGTCTCATATTTTCTTGACATACCCTATGCTCCTGCAAGGGCGATGATAGAAAACAAAGTCCCTGTTGCGCTTGCAACCGATTTCAACCCAGGCAGCTCGATGACCCAGAACATACAGCTTGTAATGAGCATGGCGGTTCAGTTACTCAATATGAACATTGAAGAAACAATTAACGCCGTCACCATAAATGCAGCAGCGGCGCTTGGAATTTCCGATGTGACAGGAAGCATTGAAACCGGTAAACAGGCCGACATGCTGATATTTGATACCCATGATTATCGTGATATTCTTTATCATTTTGGCGTAAATCAATTAAAAACCGTAATAAAAAAAGGCAAAGTAATACACAAATACTGAATAGAAATGTCGGGTTTTTATTAATATATTTGTTTCAGTAGCCCGATGTATGTTTTTAGATGTACCCTGTTAGGCAGAAATAAAGGACTTATATGGAATCTGTAAATAAACACCTTCAATTTTTTCAAACCTCCGCAGTAGTAATTTTCATTCTCTTCATATATTCATTTTCAGGATGTTCTGATGATAACCCCCCAACTCAGGTTATAAAATATGTAAACCCGGTTGAAACAAGAATCGGGTACATTGGCACGGGCGATGTGTACAATAATATCTCGGTCATTCAGTGCAAAGATGGCGGTTATGCTTTTTGCAGCACAATATATAATGAAAATAATGAGTTCCAGATGTTTGTCGCCAAGCTTTCAGCTGATTACCAAACGCAATGGTCAAAAGAATTTGGTTTGCCGGATAGCTATGTAGCAAATGATTTAGTGGAATTTGATGACGGCAGTATTGCGGTCGCCGGGAATACATTTCATTATTACAGCGGCGGGAGAGTTATTTGTGTAGTCAAAGTTTCTCAAAACGGAGCGCTTCTATGGTCCAAATCATTTAACAATGGTTCAACCGAAGGCATGGGATGGGGCAGCAAGATATGTAAAACCCAGGATAATTGCATGGTTGTTTTAGGCTCTACAGATTATGATTCAGGAACAGATCTGCTGAAAATCGATCAGGA
>CAZMRG010000153.1:0-7412 GCA_964568655.1 uncultured Ignavibacteriales bacterium
TCCTATCGTCATTCAAAAATTGTGAAAGTTTGTTTTTATCAATGGGAGAACTATAATCAGTATCGAATGATATAAGATATAGATCTGTTTCATTTGGGATATTCTCTAATAAACACTCCCAATTAACTGCATCGCATATTGAATCCCCTTTGCCTGGCGGATTTCCTAGCAATTTCCTTTTTTGAGCTTTACTTATTATATCATCAGTAGTTGTTATGATTTCTGATTCGGTAAAAATTTCATTTGTCAGTTTATCTGCATCTAGGTTTTTATTTTGAATATCATTATCGATTTGGGAAATTAATACTAATTTCTTTTCAAGTAAAATAGAAATCAATTTTTGGATCTCCTTCATTAGAGTCATTTCTTGGCAGAGTACAGGTTGTTCTAATGTTGGTTTATATTCTCGTAATGATTTTAGTGTTGCATTGAGTTTAATTTCTCGATTTCTTTTAAATTCGTCTTGAATTTGTGCAGTTAAATAAAGCTTAATTTTTTTACCCTTAATATATTCCAATAAAGTATACCATTTTTTTAAATCATCTTTTGAAAATGAATACAAATTTAAAAAAATATTTGTATCGATAAATAAATTTAACATTTTAAATACTTTTAGTTTAAAATTAGAGTAAGGCGTACGGGTACGGGTTACTCTTGCAATTGCAATATATTAAGCAATTTAAGTTTTTCAAATGAAAATACCATTACCTGTCATTTCTCTGCACTCTACTAACTCGTTTCTAAATACACTGTCTCACAGTCGTTTATTTTATCCTTGACAGCATAAACACTCGTGTATTATATTTGCCGGTGTTTTTATATTGGTCTTAAATATGTTAATCTGATGAATCTGATCCCGCAAGCGGGATCCCCGCCTTCGCGAGGACAAGTTTCGGTTCGGCAACCGCCGAACCTCAACAAATTGTCAAATGGATGTTGACAAAATCATGTTTTCAAATGCGAAATGACACAGATTTTTTATCAATTCCAAAACGCAATCGGCAAAAATCGGGCTTTGTCACGAAACTTTTGAGTGTGTGTCAAATAAAAGGCGTTTTTTTTCTACAATTGTTTACTGAATTATTTTTAATGAGGTTATGCTCAAAGTTTAAAGTTTGCGGGTCAATTTATTTTCATTTGTCATTTGATTTATTATTGGCTCAAGGGCGCTCAAGTGGTATTTTTTTGTTAACTGTTCACTGCTAACTGTTAACTGATTTTTTCTAATAATTTCTTTATTTTCAATTGCTTTTCAATTTCCTTAAAGATATTTTTAGGCATTATGTTAATATTTCGGCGGTTTTTTTGTTTAGCCCTCTTCATTTCGGTCTTCACGTCTATTAATACTTATGCCCAGTATGTAGATTTTGGAAGAAACAAGGTCCAGTACAATAAATTCGACTGGCACACGCTTTCGACTGAGCATTTCAAAGTTTATTTCTATCCTGAAATGAAAGAGCTTGCCGAAATAGGCGCGGCATACGCCGAGGAATTTTACAAAATTCACCAGCAGGATTTTAACTACTCAATTGCCGATACTACCCCCATAATTTTTTATTCCAACCCTTCCCATTTCCGCGAAACAAATACGACCGAAGGGCTTATCCCTGACGGCGTAGGCGGATTTACCGAATTCATAAAGGGGCGCGTTGTAATTCCCTTTGACGGGTCGCTTGGCAACTTCCGGCATGTAATTGGCCATGAATTGACGCATGTGTTCATGATGACCAAGCTTAACAACCTGCTCAGCCTGCACAGACTGACCGCAGGCAGAGAGCCGCCGCTATGGTTCACTGAAGGACTGGCTGAATTCTGGTCGACTGAATGGGACCAGACAGCGGAGATGGTAATTAAAGACGCTGTGCTGACCGGGTATATGGTTGGTCTTTCGGATTGGGAACAATATTACGGCACTTTCTTCATGTACAAGATGGGGCAAAACGCGCTTAAGTACATTGATAAAACCTACGGCCATGAAAAAGTTTTGCTGCTTATGGAAAACTTCTGGATGAGCGATGATTTTTCGGATGTGATGAAAATAACTTTAGGAAAAGATTACGAGGAATTTGATAAGGAGTGGCTCTATGACCTGAAGAAGACATACTTCCCCGACCTGGCATCGCAGGATAATCCTTCCGCAAACACACAAGTGTTGTTCACAAAAGGATTCGGGCACAAGCCCGCGTATTATTCAGACGGCAAGAACCAGTACGTTTTTCTCATAGGCAATACTAACGGATACACAAGCGTGTTCAGGGTGAATCTGAAAGATAAAAAGGATGTTGAAACTGTTCTTGAAGGCGAAAAGGAAGAGAACTTCGAAGAGTTCCATTTCTTCAGAACGGGGCTGGATATATCTTCAAAGGGTATTCTGGCCTTTCCAACAAAGAGCGGGCCTTCGGACGCGCTGCATCTTTATGATATTAAGAAGGAAAAAATTATAAAGAATTATCACTTTAAGGACCTTGTTCAGATCGATGCGCCCTCATTCACCGCCGATGGCAACACCATCGCGTTTTCAGCGCTTGCATACAGCGGCAAAGCCGATCTGTATCTGTTTGATCTGATAACGAAAAAACTCTCGCGTCTTACCAACGATTATTTCGACGACCGCGACGCGACCATTTCGCCTGACGGCCGTTTCATAATATTTTCTTCCGACCGCACTTCATATGGTTCTAAGAACAGGTATAATTTATTCCTGCTGAATATTTCAACAGGGGCAATAAGTTATCTAACTAACGGCGATGAAATAGACCTCACGCCGCAATTCTCTCCGGACGGGAAAAAAATTGTTTTCACATCAACCGTTGGCGGCCCGCAGAATATATGGTATATGGACCTGTCAAATTTTGGCTTCGGGGATACCGATACCAACAAAGCGCCTCAAATGAAACGCCTGACCAGCTTCACTACGGCGGCATTCGAGCCGCGCTGGGTAGATTCAAACCGGGTGGTCTTCTCATGTTATGAAAGCGGCATAACTGTCCGGATGCTCAATAATGTTTCGAACCTTGTTGACACGCCAAAATCTTCTAAGAACATTACTTTTGAGAATACTAAAAAGCAGTGGACATATAACAAAATTGATGCTATATCCAAAAAAAATTCGTTAAGATATAAGAAAGAATATACGCTTGATATCGCAACCAGCTCAATTACAGCCGACCCGGTGTTTGGGACTACTACAGGCGGGATACTTTCGATGAGCGACCTGCTTGGCAACGACCAGTATTATTTTTTGGTTTATAATAATTCACAAACAGGCGATGAGTTTTTTAAAAGTTTTAATATCGCTATATCCCGCGTATCGCTTGAACACAGGCTGAACTATGCGTACGGAATATTCCACCTCTCAGGGCAGCGTTATGATTTTGGCGACGATTTTTCTTATTATGAACGGCGTTATGGCGGCTACTTTGCGCTTAGCTACCCGCTTTCATTTTTCGACCGCATTGAATCAAGCACATCGCTAGCAAATTCTTTCCGCGACTTTACGCTGGAAACAATTAACAGGCGCGCGCTGCTGCTGACAAATTCTTTATCATATGTTAAAGATAATTCCATTTGGGGACCCACCGGCCCGCTTGACGGAACGCGCTTCAATGCGACCGTAAGCTACACAACCGACATACAATTCGGGAATGTGAATTATTATACATTCATACTTGATTACAGAAAGTATTTCAGGCTTGGGCGTATGTCGGCATTTGCAACCCATCTTGAGTTTTTGGATAACGAAGGCAAAGAAGCCAGCCGCTGGGCGATTGGCGGCAGCTGGGATCTGCGCGGATGGCCAAGGTTCGGCATAAGAGGCAAGAAGGCTTTTGTGTTCAGCAATGAACTTCGCTTCCCGCTAGTCGACCTGGTTGATGTGCGCTTTCCGCTCGGGATAGATCTTGCGTTCCCTTACATTCGCGGCGCGGCTTTTATAGACATAGGAAATGCGTGGGATAATGTTTACAATAATACTTACGCTGATTTTGGCATTGGCGCAAGGATCAATTTATTTTACGTAATCGCATTAAGATACGATATTGGAAAGCGCATTGAAAATAATTTGAGCTCATTGCAAAGCGGAATATTTACGCAGTTCTTCTTTGGCTGGGATTTTTAAAATATTACAACTCAATTTACATGAGGAATTCTTGTTCGAATTTTAAAGAATAATTATGGCTCTTTGCTGAATTTGTTATGCCAAAAGACTTTTATAAATACTTAGCTCCTTTTGTTTTTTTTCTTGTTTATAGTTTGCTGTCTTTAGCCGTTTTAAAAGCCCAACCACTCCATTCCATATCTTCGCAATTAAATAATTCAGATTACAGTTTAAGTCAAAACGCAATTCCATTGTCGAATATGAAACTTGGCTCAGGAAGATTAGGCGATGAAGTCTTTTTCTCCGCAAAGTTTGGATATCATTTCCCATTTCAACAATATGATATTGAGGGCATTCCCGGCGGATTAACTTTTGACGGTAGCGCTGAATTTGATCTTGGAAAAAGCGTTTATGCCGGCGCTAATTTGGAATATTGGAATTCATCTAACTGGGTTTCAATTCCCGGGTATACCACTCAGATTGAACGTGAGAATTCAGCATGGAGCTATAACTTTTCTCTCAAGATCAGAAAAGATATTGGAATAGTAAATATTGTTCTAGGCGGTTTGATTGGAAATTGCATGATGACGTCTTCATCTGTTAATGGCGGGACTGAAGGAAACTATCTCAGTGTTGCATTTTTATTCGGACTTGATATTTATGTGTCAAGGCGGCTGGCTATATCTTTTCAGGCTGAATACAGGTCGCTTAACCGATGGGAAGATACACATAAAAGTTTTTTAGAATTTAAAATAGGCCCAAGTTTTATACTTAAATAATATTATGAAAAAGAAAATCATTTATTTTGTTTTACTATTTTGGCTTTTATCAGACGCAAGCCTGACAAAAGCCCAATGGATACTGGACACGCAATTAAATTTGTCTATGAACGAACGATTGCAGATGATTTCGGTAACCGATACCAGCACAATGTGGATCTTAACAAATATTTACCCGGATTCAGGTAAAATTTACAGGAAATCAAATTCAATAATTGAGCAGATAAATTCCTCAGGATTTTTCCGGCCATTCCAGTTAACAGCAATTGATTTCAACAGGGCCTATTTAGCGATTTATAATGCAATTTATTACACATCAAATTCGGGAATTAATTGGAATATAATACTCTCCAATCCATTTTTGGCATATACAGGATTTGCCACATCGCCAAAAGCGACGAATTATATTGCCACCACTTATTTTGATAATGATTCTTCTAAAAATAAATTTATGCTTTCCAGCAATAATGGATCAAATTGGCAATCGCAATACCTGAATCTGCCAACTGACCATTATTCTGCCGGTATAAGCTTTACAGATGCGCAGCATATTTATATCGGCGTTAATTGCCAGGCAGTTTCTTGCTCGGAACTAAACTATATTTTTTCTACAAACTCCGGCGCCAACTGGTCTACTGTAAGTTTCCCTCCTATCTCAAATGATGTATATATTATGGCGCCCCAATTCAATACACAAAATATTGTTGGATTCACGTTCGCAGAAGGTTATTACTTTTACAGGTACAGAACAACTGATGGAGGCGCTAGCTGGTCACCCCCTGAATATTTTTCGCTCGGCAACACAGAAGGTATGAGCGGCATCAAAAATGTTGATAGCTCACAGACATGGCTTTGTGCAAAAGCAAGAAATATCTATAAAACAACGAATGACGGCGCTAATTGGTTCGAAATGACTATTCCATTAAACGATACCGATATAATTAGCAGCCTTGGCGTAATAAAAAATGGAAATAAATATTACGCATATATAGGTACGTTGGACGGAGCAATATTCAAATTTACAGATAATGTAATACCAATAGGCATCCAGCCAATCTCAAACGAAATTCCTAAAACATTTTCATTATCACAGAATTATCCCAATCCGTTCAATCCATCAACAAAAATAAAATTTGATGTTCCGGCAAGACGCTGGATATCAAATATCAAACTAATTATTTATGATATTCTTGGGAATGAGGTTGCAACACTTGTAAATCAACAAATAAAAGCCGGAAGTTATGAGGTCGTATGGGATGCATCTAACTATTCAAGCGGAATATACTTTTACACTCTACAGGCTGATAATTTTAAACAGACAAAAAAATTAGTTTTGCTTAAATAAAAAACCTGGCAGGTTTTCTAAAACCCGTCAGGTCTGATAATTTGAGGCGACGATCGGATTCGCCCGCCTGCGGCGGGTTGCAGACACTATGCTACATATTCAAACCTTTTAAGTACTCTCTCCCTTTTCCGGTCTTAAAAAATCTCTCTCTGGTTTCTGCTTCTTTCTTTGTTATAAATGCTTCTTTATAGATAAGTTCAAAAGGACGTCTGCGTCTTGTTGATTTTACATTGCCATTTTGGTGCTCTTTGAATCTCCTCTCTATATTTTCAGTCATACCAATATATCTTTTTTTGTCTTTCTTGCTTCTTAAGATATATAAGCAAAACATCTAATTGCTTTTTGAATTGTAAGAATTGTTTGTTTTTTGAGGCGACGATCGGATTCGAACCGATGAATCGAGGTTTTGCAGACCTCTCCCTTAAGCCACTTGGGTACGTCGCCAATAAAATTGTTTGAAAGAACTTAGGAGGTAAAAAAAGCCTTAAATTCATAGATTTAAGGCCTATCCTGACCAGAGCGGGAAACGGGACTCGAACCCGCGACATCAACCTTGGCAAGGTTGCGCTCTACCAACTGAGCTACTCCCGCATAAAGCAATTTGCTTTAAAGTTATACAATATTAATCATATAGCTTTTATTATTCAAGGACGTTAAATTTACATAGATTTCATAATCTAATCAAAAGAATTATGAGTATGTTTTTTAAAGCAAAAGGAACACCCTCGGCCGGACTCTTAATCATCCGTTTAGCTGTCGGCATTTACACGCTCTCTCTCGGCATATCGCAGGCAAGCCACCTCGAAAATTACGTAAACAAAATTAAGGCGTTGAATATACTCAGCGAGAACACCGCGTTCATTCTGGGTTTCGTTGCGCCGTTTATATTGATAATTTTCGGAGCCATGTATATTATGGGATTCTTCACGCCTGTATCGAGCGTAGTATTAGGTTTAACAACATTTGTTAAGATCTTATCGACAGGTTTATTCCCCTCAAGCGGCATTCCTTTTAATAAGGATGTAATATTTCTGGCGTGTTTTCTGCTTACTTTATTTGCAGGCGCAGGCATGATAAGTTTTGATGCCCTTCTGGACCGTAGGAAAAAGGCTCCCATTGCGCCAATAGAAAAATCGCCGCCGGCAGAACTGAAAGCTCCCGTTGAAAATAAGAATCTCGTTACCGCGGAAGT
>CAZMRG010000154.1:0-7386 GCA_964568655.1 uncultured Ignavibacteriales bacterium
TCGCCTGAAGTAATGCCGGACCCCGAATTATAAATTTCCACAATATCTTTGAAAAGATTTACTTTTGCCGTATCATCGGCATCGATAATTTCAGTGTTAGCAAAGTAATTAATGGGCACTGCAAAGTTAAGATTCTGTCCTTTATTATAAGTTAACTCGGTAATTCCAATTATCTCGCCGTTTGCATTCAGCAGCGCTCCGCCGCTTGAGCCGGGAGAAATGCTTGCCGTGAACTGAAGCTGTTTTTTTTCATTGTTCCGGATTCCGCTCAAAATTCCGTTTGAAAATGTATTTTTAAATCCCAACGGGTTGCCAATGGCGTAAACTGGCTCGCCTATTTTAACAGAATCACTGTTTGCGATTTTGATGCCATGAATTATTCCGGCTGGTATTTTTAAAACAAGTATATCTTTATCGGGTTCAAATCCGACTATCTTAATATCTCTTATTATAGCGCTTCCGCTTACAAGCTCCATCCATATTGCATCTTTGAAAATGTGCATGTTTGTAAATACGATGCCGCTATCGCCAACAGCCACTGCCGTGCCTGACGAATACAACAAACTATCGGAATCATACGTATTTAAAAGCATCATTGCGGGACTAACTTTTGAATATATATCCTGCGGCGCCGGGGACTGCGCATAAATATATGGAAGTATAAAGAGAAATAAGATCTGTGCAATTAGCTGAAAAGGAATGATTCTTGTTTTCATTATATAGCCTCCTGAATTTTTAAGTTATTCAAAGCTACTCAAGCGATTTGATGAATTCATATCATTGAATGATACAAATCCGGATAATTAATAATTAGCAATGAATATTGAGTAATGAGTAAAAAACGAATCCAAATAAGGGGCAATGACAGTTCAGAGTTTCACGCGGAGCTCACTGAGAAACATGGCAAAAACATAAATTTTGTAGTAATCCGCACGCTTATAGCCGGAAAATGGATCCCCGCCTGCGCCTGCCTGTTTACCTGCTTCAGGATGGCTGCAGGCAGGCGGGGATTAGGCAAACAATCTTGAATAATCTTTAAATTGGAGTTAAATTGCATTGATATGCTCGACCTAAAAAGTAAGCTTAAAAGACAAATAGAAATACTTGGGATAATTCTCTCGCAGAACTATGACATACCGCTTAAAACATTCGACCTGGCGGATATGTTTGGCGTGGAAGAACTTACAATAAAAAGAGATCTGCAGGACCTAAGGGCCTCAGGCATAGATATACATTCGGAAAAGAAATACGGATTGACTCTTTTCAGCGTGTTGAACGAAAAGAGATTGAGAGAATTAATTCAGCAGTATTCAGCTTTAACCAATGCGGACAGCATTGTTGAGAAATCAACTTCGCTGCTCGTGAAAAGACTTGGCGAAAAGGCGCTTGCGAACATCATCACGCTTCAAATGTGCATAGAGAAAAATAAAGTGGCTGCAATTGATTATGAGAAGGAATCAGAGGAACTTGAATTCGGAAGGAAAATATGCCCCGTGCTGATATTCGAAAGAGATAATTACTGGAGAGTGCTTGCCGTTAATAACGACAGGTTGAAGCAATTTCACCTGAATAAGATAATTGAAGCAAGGGAAACAATAAACTCGTTTAAACCTATCAGCGAGGAAAAGATCGAGGACGTTTTTAAGCATTCATGGAGAAGCTGGATAGGAGATAAGACGTTCACTGTGAAGCTAAAATTCTCAAAAGACTGGGCGGAGCGAATTAAACCAAAGCAGCTTATGGATACTGAAATATTCGTTCAGAATCCGGACGGCTCGGTTATTTATGAAACTACTGTAAACTCGCTTGAAGAAATTGCAGGGTGGATAACAAGCCGCGGTGAAGGCATTACTGTTTTGGAACCTGATGAGCTCAAGACCAAAGTTATTGAGATTGCAAAAGGCGTTTTAGAGAATTATAAGTGATTTTTTTGATTCCTTCCACAAAACACCCCGCCACGGCAGGATGGCAGGCTAAACCCTGAAAATTTTTGATTTCTTCTCCGGAAAAAGCTTCATGCAGTCACACGAAGCATGCTTTAAGAAACTATTTCCGTTTCTTCATGCCTCTCAAAGTAGTAGCTTATACCGATTAACATTAATCTGTGTAAATTATAAATTTAATTGGCCGGTGCATGGGCAATTAAGTTGCTTTTGGAATAATAAGCGCCTATGTTTAGACTCAATTGAAAGTTAAAAAGAAGCTTTCGGTTTATAATCGCGAAAATTACTCATTTGAGCTAGTTTCTTCAATTTGGTGCCATTCTAAAGAACTTAGAATTTTCATTTTTCCCAATTAATTCTCCGGATACTCACAGATTAGCTTATCTAATTGTTAAATAGTAATACTTTTTATCACAATGTAAAGCCATGGGGCAAATACATAAATTATCGCCCCATCAGAGGGCAGGAGAAACAAAATGAATATCTACGTAGGCAACATTCCGAGAGAAACATCTGAAGCTGAATTAAAAGAAGCGTTTGAACAATATGGCGAGGTAGCGACAGTGAATTTAATAAAAGACAAATACACAAATATTGTAAAAGGCTTTGCATTTGTTGAGATGCCGAAGACAGCTGAAGCTGAAGCGGCAATAAAGAGTCTTGACGGTACAATGTTCAACGGGAGAGCTTTAACGGTAAATCCCGCGAAACCGAAAACCGAAAGGTCAGATAAGCCAAGAAGATATAAAACAGGATACTAATAATTCGCAATTATTAGGATTGATAAAACCGGTCCACCACAGTGGTGTGCCGGTTTATTTTTTAATTCAGATTCGACTTCAGAATGACTCCCGACTCAAACAACAAACATGAACGCCGCCCGTGGAAAAACCTCGTGGCAAAATATCAAATGTCAGAAACCTCTAAAAGCGTCTGGCAGTTTATAAATACATTCATACCGTTTGTTGCATGCTGGTACCTAATGTATCTGAGCCTGGGTGTGAGTTACTGGCTCACATTACTCATAGCTTTGCCTGCAACAGGTTTTATCATGCGCCTGTTTATAATTCAGCATGACTGCGGGCACGGTTCATTCTTTAAATCAAAAAGAGCCAATGACCTGTGCGGAATGTTTTGCAGTGTATTCAATCTGACCCCTTACCATTACTGGAAAAAAACGCACGCGATCCACCATGCTAAAGTAGGGAATCTTCAAGACCGCGGAATTGGCGATATATATACAATGACCGTAGACGAATATCTTAGCCGCACAAAATGGGGAAGGTTTCGTTACCGTTTTTACCGCAACCCTGTTATATTGTTCTTAGTTATCCCGATATTTTTATTCACGATAATTTACAGGTTTCCAACCTACAGGTACAAAGAACTGAAACCTTATTACAACGGAGTATACCTTACAAGCGCGGCTATTATTTTATTGGCGGCCGGATTGATCTGGTTAGTCGGGCTCAAGGCGTTCCTGCTTATCCAGGTTCCCATAACTTTCATTTCTTCTTCAACGGGAATGTGGATGTTTTACGTACAGCATCAGTTTGAAGATACTTACTGGAACGGCGGCGAAGGATGGGATTTTACAGACGCCGCAATGCAGGGAAGTTCATATTATAAACTCCCGAAAATTCTGCAGTGGTTTACAGGCAATATAGGCTTTCATCACATTCATCACCTCAGTCCCAAGATACCGAACTACAAACTTGAAAAATGCTACAAAGAAAACCCGGAGTTCCAGAACGTGGCTACGCTTACTTTATTATCGAGCCTCAGGAGCATGTTCCTGAATCTGTGGGATGAAAAACACAAGAAGCTGATCAGTTTCTACAATTTGAAGAAGACTATGAGGCAGGCAACTTTCATTACTTAATACAAAACGAACGCGGGGCCGGGTTAATTTGCCTAGGGCGATAAACTAGCTGCGTCTTGTTTTGCCATTCCAATCGTTTTAAACTTAAATGAATATTTCGTTCCCGAACTTTTATCTAAACCATAAGTTGAGCTAATCTGCTGTGAAAGCAGATCAATAAGCTTCAGCCCAAGCGTAGGAGATTGTTTGGTTTCAATACCCTCGGGGATCCCAATGCCTGTGTCCCCTACTTCAAGTTCGTAAAAGTCTGTCCCGCTCTTATTCATCTTAATAAAAATTTTACCGTCTGAGCCGTTTGGGAATGCGTATTTAAACGAGTTTGAAATAATTTCAGTTATAAGGAGCCCAAGTGGATGAACTATATCTGTGTTGAGGATTATTCCGTCTGCGCTTACATCCATTTTTATCCTGTTTGAATTCACGTTGTAAAGATGGTATAACATTGAAGTCAGCTGCCCAAAGAATTCAGCGGCTTTAATATCGGTAATTTCGCCTTTCTCATAAAGCATTTTATGAATTCCGGCAATTGAATTTATACGTTTCTGAGTTTCCTGAAAAACCGAGTTAGCGTCTTTATCCTTTATGAGTCCTGATTGCAGCCTGAGCAGGCTTGATATTATCTGCAGGTTATTTTTCACCCGGTGATGGATTTCCTTCAGCAGCACTTCTTTTTCCTCAAGCGACCTCTTAATTTTTTCTTCGGCTTTTTTCCGCTCCGTGATATCCATCGCGTATATCTGAATTACCTTAAAGCTATGTATGACATAAATATATTCTTCAAGAACAACATCGCCGACCTTCTTTTCCCGGTGGATCACATTTTTCTCCGGGTCAGAGAGGGCATCGATAACCGAACCCATATCTTCGGGGAAAAAAATACTGTAGTCTGCCGTAAAATTAAGCCTGTTCAGAAATGCGTCGGCGGCCTGGTTGCAATATGTCAGGTTTTTATTTACGTCAATTTCAATTATGGGATTGGGATTTAGTTCGGGGAACAGCGAAAGTCTTTTTACGCTTTGAAAAGTCCTTTTATGCTCAATCTTTTCAAGCGATAGATTTAATTCTTTTGCCTGCACGTCATGCTCAAGGTAAAGCTGGCGTTCTTTAAGGGATGATTCCAGATAAACTATAATTAAAAAAATTCCGAGCCTGGATAATGCGTTCCACAGGTGAATAACCAGGTTTGAATAGACTATTCCGGATATTGAATCGGCAGCTACCCATGCCGCAACTCCAACAACTGCAATAATGATACCGCTTTTCTTTCCGGAAAACCATGTAACAAATGTTACTGGCACAAGGTAGAGAATAGAAAATGAAATTTCGCTGCCGGTAAATGCGTCAACAAATCCAACTATAACGGTGGTAATGATACCAATAGCTGTAATAAGGATCTTAGAACCGGATTGCAATCTTTCTTGTAATTTCAACAGTCAAAATGATTAATTGAGATTCTAAAAATATACAAAAAACTATTGGTTTACAATATTCATTTAATGGCTAAATATCTAATTATTTAAACAGTTAAAGGGAAAATATTGAAGACGCGGAATAGAAAATCTATTCCGGAAATGATTTAAGTAAGTGTGGAGCTATGGGGAATCGAACCCCAAACCTTCTGATTGCGAACCAGATGCTCTCCCAGTTGAGCTATAGCCCCATGATTCAATTAGCAATGAACAATGAATTAATAATAAATTTCTAAACAGCTTTCAAAGCCAGTTGCTTGTCTGCCGAAGCTTTAGCGCAGGCAGAAGCTATAGCCCCGTGTTACAATTAGCAATTAACAATTACGAATATATTAACTACCAATTAATAACCAACAGTCACAATTTACAAATTAATTCAGAACAATTAAAACCAAATCCTTGTGTGCCCCTTTTGGCAATAGCATCAAATTACAAACAATTTGCAACGCCTTAATGATGTTACAGCAATGATGTTACAGTGAAGCGCAGGATCTCAGCTATCGGGACTTTGAGATATTATTAGCCCCGGACTAAAATGGAATAAGAAACTGATAGTTGACAAAGGAAATATAAGAAAAAAGCTTCAATTTCAGCCATTATTCGCTAATTTTTAAATATCTTTTGGCGGGAACATGCAATTCAATATGCCATTTTTGCATAAATTTTACGGAAATAACTCACTATATTATTAGTGTAAGAAATTATATCTGTATGAAATTAGATTACTTTGAGAACGCTGGTAAGATAACAATTGTACTTTGGGGATTTGTGCTTACTTTTCTTGTTGGATTTGCTGATTACTTACTTGGCACAGAAATTTCAGTCGCCATTTTTTATCTCATTCCAATAGCTTTAGTTACATGGTACATAGGTAAACCTTATGGCATAATATTTGCTGTTTTATGCAGCCTGGTTTGGCTTTGGAATAAAAACCTATCGGTAGAAAAATACTCAAGTCACGCAATACCATACTGGAACGCGCTTGTCAGACTTGGTTTATTTATGGTCGTAGTTATTCTGATGAGCAAATTGAAAAACCTGAAAAGATCTCTTGAAGCTAAAATCATATCAAAGACCACGGACCTCACTACCGAAGTGATTGAACGCAGGAAAACAGAGTTAGCGCTTGAGCAAAAAACTATTAAGCTCAGCGAGCTTACCAAAAGGCTTCATACCATCAGGGAAGAAGAAAACGAAATAATTGCAAGAGAAATACACGATGAATTAGGGCAATCATTGACCGCAATGAAAATAGAAATTATTCTTATATCCAAAAAAATCGATGGCGATGATGCGCTTTTGGCAAAGCTTAATTTAGTTACTTATATGATTGATGATACAATTAAAACTATAAGAAAAATATCGACGCGTCTTCGCCCGAGGCTTCTTGACCAGCTGGGTTTCATACCTGCGGTAGAATGGGAATTGAAGGATTTCCAGGGAAGAACGGGCATTATATGCGATTTGTTTGTTGAAGATGAGAATTTCGATTTCAGCGCGGTAAATTCAACGGCGCTGTTCAGGATATTCCAGGAATCGCTTACTAATGTAGCAAGGCATGCAAAAGCCACGAACGTTGAGGTTACCATTGGAACGGGCACAGGAAAAATGATAAAGATGGTAGTAAAAGATAACGGAATTGGAATATCGGACGACGCAATGAAAAAGCAAAAATCACTTGGAATATTAGGAATGCATGAAAGAGCGCAGGCTCTTGACGGATCGATGGAAGTTATCGCTCCCCCGGAAGGCGGGACTGAAATAATAGTGACCGCGCCTATTAATCAATTAGAAGAAGTGCATGATTAAAGTATTAATTGCCGATGACCATGCGGTTGTAAGGCGCGGAATAAGACAAATATTATCCGAAGACAGCTTTATCCAGGTGTTAGGCGAGGCGGCCAACTCTGAAGAGATAATGGCGCAGCTTTACGACCAGGAGTGGGATGTTCTGATACTGGACCTGATAATGCCCGGAAAAAACGGGCTGGATTCCCTGATCGAGATCAAGCAAAGAAAACCGGATCTCAAGGTGCTTGTACTATCAATGCATCCTGAGGAAGAAATCGCTATCAGGGCGCTCAAGACAGGG
>CAZMRG010000155.1:0-7337 GCA_964568655.1 uncultured Ignavibacteriales bacterium
CCCTTAGCGCTCATTTCGCTGGTTGAACATGTGATTCCTGCAGCGCCCATATCCTGCATTCCAACTACCGCACCCGTTTTAATAAGTTCAAGCGACGCTTCCATAAGCAGTTTTTCTGTGAAAGGGTCGCCAACCTGAACTGAAGGTCTCTTGGATTCTGATTTTTCTGAGATCTCCTCTGAAGCAAAAGTTGCGCCATGAATACCATCTCTGCCCGTTGACGAGCCGACCAGAAATACCGGGTTTCCTTCGCCTTCCGCGGTAGCAGAGGCGACCTCATCATGTTTTACAATACCGACGGCCATTGCATTAACAAGCGGATTATCCCTGTAACTTTCATCAAAATAAATTTCACCGCCAACCGTGGGTACGCCAAAACAGTTGCCGTAATCGCCAATGCCTTTTACAACATTCTTAAACAGATATTTTGTGCGGTCGTTGCCGTTATCAATTGCGCCAAACCTCAGTGAATTTAACGCGGCAATAGGGCGTGCGCCCATAGTGAAAATGTCCCGTAATATTCCGCCAACTCCTGTTGCTGCGCCCTGGTAGGGCTCGACTGCCGAGGGATGATTATGCGATTCTATCTTGAATGCTACGGCAAGACCATCTCCTATATCCACTAATCCGGCATTCTCTTCTCCTGCCGAAACAAGCAGCCTTCCGCCGCTCCTGGGGAGTTTCTTTATTTCAAGTATAGAATTTTTGTAAGAGCAATGTTCGCTCCACATAACTGAAAATATGCCAAGTTCAGTATATGTTGGCGTTCTTCCTAAAATTTCTTTGATTCGGTTATATTCTTCTTCAAGCAAGCCATGTTCTTTGGCCAGCATTAAATTCACTTCCGGTTCGTGCATTATCATTATTTAATCCCCGCGAAAGCGGGGATCCTGTTAGTTTATAATGTTTATCTGGAAAATTAAAATTATCTTACAATTATTGCTCTGTCAATTGTTGTTTCATCTTTTGTCTGAACAACCACATAATACACGCCGCTTGGTATGTTTTCAAACTGTTTCCACCAGCGGAATTTGTAAACTCCGGATGGAACATCATTCCATATAAACGTTGCTAAAGGCTCTCCTGCTGCATCTTTGAGAGTGATGTTTACAAATGAACCATCTCTCGACATAATAATAGCTGAATTAGATTCCATTGTAGAGCCAAACGGATTTGGATACCTGGCTTTCAATTTAGCTTGTTCAAGAGAATCAATATTATGTGTTAACAAAATTAAATTGTCATAATTTTCGTACTTGAACTCATTAGAATCAGCAAACTGACGAGCAAATGATACTGGCGCAGATTCGATACTTGGATTTTGCATTAAGACCAGCAACAAAAATGAAATAAACATCAATGAAGTTGGGTATTCGAACTTTACTTTCTTTACGGCGTATCTTTTCATGAGAAATCAAAAATAAAAATTTTTAGAATAACATTTTAGGTATAAACAATTACTAAGCATTTTCAAATGCCGGCTGATTTCGATCTAACGATTATATCAACAATTCGTGCACAGGCAAATTTTCCGGAATAGGGATATCTTTGTTAACATTTTTTTCATTTCAAAAGGTCAAAAAACCTGTTTTGTAGCGCTTATAATGACAGGCTTGTCACACTAATAGCTAATTAATAAACTCTTTGACTATTAATCACTTGAAGAAGCTATTGTACCCTCTCCGCAGTCAGGTTAACTTACTGAAGAGAGAATAATCAGAACTTCCTTTGCGGACCCTTTTAGCAAGCTTGAGCTGAAAAATTGACCTTTAATCATATGAAGACTTTCGTCTTGTTTTTGCTTGTTTCATTCTTTGCGTTACATTCCTCGAATGCACAATTAAGCTCATACAGTTTTCAAAGCGCAAGCGGCTCTTTCACCGCTATAACAGGCGGCACAGTTTTAGGCTCAACATCAAACGATGAACAGGTCTTTAATAATAATACAACCGGAGAAGCGGCGCCACAAACCGATATAGGTTTTCCCATCGGGTTCAATTTTATTTATAATGGTTCTGTTTTTGACAGGTTCGCAGTGAACACAAACGGATGGATCTTGTTAGGCGCCGGTACATTCTCAATAGCCGGAACAACCACTCCTATCAGCAATACCTCCACAGCAGGTTTCGCGAACATACTATCAATTATGGGAAGAGACTTGCAGGGACAAACCGGCTCGGAATTGAGCTATAAGCTTATTGGCAGCTCGCCCACAAGGACGCTTGTGGTTCAGTGGCTAAATTATAGAAGATATAATGTTACCGGAGAAAATTTTAATTTTCAGATCAGGCTGAATGAAGCGGATTACACTATAAATTTTGTTTATGGAACTGTTACGACCACAAATACAAGCACTACAATTGCCAATAACCCTACCCAGCTTGGAATTAGGGGCGCAACTAATGCAGACTACATTAACAGGACCACTTCTACAAGCTGGTCTGCAAGCACGGCAGGCACTTTAAATACAAACACAATGAGGCTGACTACAACTGTAGGGCCGGCTTCGGGGCTGACATATACATGGGTTCCGGCAAATATGACATACACATCCAGCACAACTCTGCAGGCGGATACCACTAACGTAACAAAGAACTCTGCAAATAATCAGATCATCAAAATACAGGTTGTGGTAAGCGGAACTTCAAATCCAATTTCCGCAACAAGTTTCACGCTGAATACTACCGGCACCACTGTTGTTAGCGACATCAAAAACGCAAAGGTTTGGTACACAGGCACAAGCGCTGCTTTTGCTCCAACAACGCAATTCGGGTCAACTGTGTTAAATCCCAGCGGAAGCTATGTTGTGACCGGAACGCAGCCGCTTGTCAGCGGCACAAATTATTTCTGGCTCACATATGATGTGCCTTTAACGGCTGTAACTAATAACAAAATAGATGGCGGATGCAGTTCTATAACCGTCGTAACCGCGAAAACGCCAACAGTAACGGCTCCGGCCGGAAGCAGGACCATTTCACCTTCACCGCTAACAGGAAATTATAATGTTGGACTCAGTTTATTCAATCGCGTTATTGGAAAAGATCTGTATTTCAAAAAAGTTACCTCAAAAGTTTTGGCAGATAAGTTCATACAGAATGATAAACCTAAAACTAAGAAAGCGCCTGATGTGCAAACCAAAATTGCAGGCGATTACACCAGAGTTAGTTCGGAAATAGACCGGGATTCGTTCGTTTTGATGGATGGCGATCTGCCCTACGCCGGCTCACAGCGCATAGATGTTACTCCTGATATGAGAACCATATTCGGAAAAGGCGTCCTTCCCGATAATGTAAACGGAATTTATTCTAATATTACTACGGCGGTCAATGACTTGAATGTATCAGGCATGCAGGGGCCCGTTGTGTTCTATCTTGTTGATGCGTTATATAGCTCAGAGACTTTCCCGATCATTGTGAATAATATATCAGGCTCAAGCGCGGTAAATACATTTACTCTCAAACCGGCTGCCGGTATTTCTCCGCAGATAGTAATGACCACCGGCGCCGCAATGTTAAAAATATATAGCTCAAGTTATGTTACAATAGACGGCTCTAACACTGCAAATGGCACAACAAGGGATCTGACCCTGACCGATAATTATGGAAATACTTCTTTTTGTATATGGATTGGATCGGCAGGAACCACGGTCGAAAACAATATTATAGTTGAAAACTGCAGTTTAAAATCCGGTGAAAATTCATTCGGCTCATCGCCCGTACTTGTTTCTGACGGCGACGTATCAGGAAACCCCGGTTACTTTAATAATGTTACGATTCAGAATAACATTTTTAAAAAAGGCAGGCAGGCAATTTACGTCAATGGAGGAATTGTTCCTCAAAATATTTCTAATGTAAATATTCTTAATAATGTAATTAATTCTACCGGTGGAGATGCAACCGGATTTATGGGAATTTATTTGCAAGGGGTTAATAGCGCTGATATCAAAGGTAACGAAATTGCAAATTTAGATTCTACCGATGATGAAAATGATGTTGGCGTGTGGGTTGCGTTCGGATCGCAGAGCGTAATTGTGGAATCGAATAAAATATACAATATCGGATACACTGGTTCCAGCGGGAACGGCGCATACGGAATTTTACTTACGCCAAACCAGTTGAATTCAGCCGTCGAAGTAAGAAACAATTTAATATATAATATTTACGGTACCGGATGGAGCTATACCGACGGCATATATTTTCTGGACAATCCGGCGGGAATAGCTTTATATTCATTTGGTACGCAAAGCGGAATAAGCCTGTATAACAATTCCATTAATCTTTACGGAAATACTCTCAACCAGACTCTTGCTCTTTCAAGCGGAATATTTGTATCAACCGGGAGTACGGTTGACATCAGGAATAACATTATTAAGAACAATCTGGGATTAAGCGCTTCGATCGGGTACGGGAGCTGCGCAATCTATTTGCAGAATTCAATCGCTCAGTTATTAAATACCGATTATAATAATTATTTTGTTAATCCTACCGGTTCCGGCGTAAAACTATTGGGAAAAATTTCAACTTCTTTAACTTCAACAGATATTGTTTCCTGGAAAACAATTACGGGGAAAGACAAGAGCTCGCTGAATTTTGATCCCGGTTTTATTTCGAATACAAATCTTCAACCGGATGTTAATAATCAAAGCAGCTGGTCGCTGATAGGAAGAGGAACTCAAATTTCAACGGTTAATTCAGATTATCAGTCAAATCCAAGAAGTATAACTCTACCAGGAGGCGGACCAGATATAGGAGCTTATGAGTTTTCTCCCACATTGCAGCCGATCACAGGTTCCCAGGTGGGAATAATAACAAACGGCGGTACGACAAAATATATTTTTGGCGGCGATACAGTGGCATCAATCGTTTGGCACGGCGCTAGCCTTCCTGCATCTGTAATTGTGAAGTACTATTCAGGTTCAAATCCGCCGGCGACTACTTCAGGTAATTATGGTAATTGTTACTGGACATTCACTCCGATAGGGGGCTCAGCTTATACATTTGACATTACTCTTTACTATGATCCTTCTCTGATAGGCGCTATATCAGGAGAGAGCAATATATCAATTGCTAATTATACAGCAGGCGCCTGGACGCATTCGGATGCGGTAGTTAATACAACATTAAGAACCGCGACCCATAACGGTTTAAGCAGTCTTACGACTTTTACAATTGATGATAAAACAGGTCCTTTACCCGTCAATATTGAATATTTTAAAGCGATAACTTCATCAAGAGATGTGAACCTTACATGGGCCACAGAATCAGAAATAAATAACTCCGGTTTTGAGATTGAAAGAAAATCTGACGCCGAGAACCTGTGGACCGGGCTGGGATTCGTTAAGGGAAATGGCACCATTTCCCATGAAAACGTTTATTCATTTAAAGATACAAGGCTTAACGAAGGAAAATATAACTACCGACTCAAACAAATAGATTTCAATAATCATTTTGATTATTATGATCTGAACGGTGAAGTTTTAATTGGAACTCCGGTTAGCTTTGGCATGTCGCAAAGTTATCCCAATCCATCAAACCCTAATTCTAAAATTGATTACCAGTTGCCTTTTGACGGGCAGGTAAGCATAAAAATATATGATGTTCAGGGCAGGGAAGTAGCGACAATTATAAACGGCTTTTCTAAAGCGGGTTATCATTCAGCTGAATTTGACGGTTCAAACCTTGCAAGCGGAGTATATTTTTACAGGATTAATTCAGCCAATTTTACTCAAACTATGAAACTGGTTTTAGTCAAATAGCAACAATACATAAAAACAATTTTTACGCGATTTTTTTTTACCTAACTTAATGAAAAATAAATTGAACACTTTAAACACAAAATCTTTAAACAGATCACTGGCTATCCTTATAATTGCCATCACCCTGTTTTCAACGACAAAAATCAACGCTCAAAGCGATCTGTGGTGTTTGGAGTTTCAGAGCAGCCTAATGGGTATAACCGCCGGCGACAGCGGAACAGTGAAACAAACTTCAGACGGCGGCTTAACATGGGAGCTTGAAACAAGCGGAACAACTAATACACTGAAGAAAACCGGTATACTCAATAACGACAATATAGTTGTTGTAGGCTTTGCCGGAACAATAATCAAAACCACCGATTACGGCGACACATGGAAATCAAAATCAGCGGGTACTACAGTGGATCTTTACGGGGTATCATTCGGGGGCAGAGAATCTGAGGTTGGAATTGCTGTTGGAGCAAACGGTACAATAATCAGGTCCTCCGACCAGGGTGAAAGCTGGACTTTAATTTCAAGTAATACTTCAACTAAAAGTATAATTTACACTTCGGTATCATTTGCGTCCGGAACAAAAGGGATTCTTGTCGGTCAAAAAGGAACGCTGCTTATAACCACAGACGGAGGATTCACCTGGTCCCGCGTACCTACGAATATCCCCAAAATAAACTATAAATTTGTGCTAATGCTTTCTGAGGATATTGCATATGTTACAGGCGACAACGGAACAATAATCAAAACAACCGACGGAGGAATGAGCTGGATTTCATTAAACACTAATTCTTCCAGTTCGCTTTACAGGATACGTTTTGCAGACGACCAGATTGCAATTGCTGTTGGCTCCGGAGGCGAAGTGTTGAAGACAACCGATGGCGGAAATACATGGAATACCGAGATAAGCGGCGTCACTAATAATCTTAACTGTCTTTTTGTAATAGATGAGAATGTAGCATTTGCCGGAGGACAGGGAGGCATAATCTTAAAAACGACCGATGGAGGTATATCATGGTCTTCAAGCGCGAATCCAAAGACAACAAATATGGTAAAGAAAATTGAAAAGATAAATTTGTTTACCAATTATCCAAACCCTTCAAATCCGGTAACTACGATTAAGTATTACATTGCGTCCTATTCATCTGTAACGCTTAAAATTTATGACGCTGTTGGCAGAGAAGTGAGAACGCTTGTTAATCAAAACCTTGCAACAGGAATACACACTGCGCAATTTGACGGGAGCAATCTTCCGAGCGGAGTTTATTTCGGTAAGTTACTTATTCGGTCGCCGGAGGGAATATCTAATAAAACAATGAAAATTGTGTTGGTGAAATAATATTCAAAGAGATTAGTAATTATCATTAATTTAAGAAGAATCCTCAATTTGGGGCAAATATCAATAGTTCTACGAACGTTTAAGGAATTTGACCATAAAATACAATAGTTTACGACACAGTCGTTTCTTTTGCCCTTGACAATACAAAACGTATGTATTATATTCGCATCAGATGGTTTGGAGAGGACCCATCCACAGTATCAAAACTCTCAAGTGAGGTCATACATCCGTGTCCCGGAATGAGGCCTGTGC
>CAZMRG010000156.1:0-7334 GCA_964568655.1 uncultured Ignavibacteriales bacterium
GATACTCCGATAGGACGGTAAACAGGCAGGGACTCAGATGGGACGGGATGCAGGCCTTTTATTTATCATAATCCCCTGCTTTAAAAAAACCGTTTTTTGACTTATGGATTTACTGGCAAATAGCTATATTTAAATGGTCTTTAATTACCGCATACGCAGCGATAATAAGGCTTCCGAAATGTGATTATTGCAGTTTTCGAACGGAAACCTGTAGAAATTAAAGCAAAGAATGATCTGAAATTCTTAATATAATGGGTTACTTCTTAAAAACTATTCTAATAATACCGCTAATGACATTCATAAATTTTCACTCAGCCCTCTACAGTCAGGAAGAAATTAAATATCCTGAAACAAAGAAAACCGGCCAGGTTGATGATTATTTCGGAACGATGGTTGCCGATCCTTACCGCTGGCTTGAAGAAACAGATTCGCCCGAAACCAAAGAATGGATCGACAAAGAGAATAAAGTTACCTCGGATTATCTTAGCAGGATCCCTTTCAGGGATAAAATTAAACAACGCCTGACAGAAATTTGGGACTATCCCAAATACTCCGCTCCTTTCAAAGCCGGAGAATATTATTTCTTTTATAAGAATGACGGGCTCCAGAATCAAAGCATACTGTATATTCAAAAAGGCCTTGAAGGCGAGCCATCGGTTTTCCTTGACCCGAATAAATTTTCGGAAGACGGAACAATAGCTTTATCCGGAACGCAGGTTTCAAACAATGACAAATATCTGGCTTACACTGTTTCAAAAAGCGGCTCGGACTGGGAAGAAATTTATGTTAAAGAAATAGCTACGGGCAAAACCCTCAGCGACCATATAAAATGGGTCAAGTTTTCAGGGGCGGGCTGGTTTAAAGACGGATTCTTTTACGGCAGGTTTGATGAGCCTGTAAATGAGAACGAACTCACCTCAAAAAACGAATTTCAAAAAGTATATTACCACGTTCTGGGAACAGAGCAAAGCGACGATAAACTTGTGCACGAAGATAAAACCAATGCGGGCAGGGATGCAGGTATATGGGCAAGCGAAGATGAAAAGTATTTGTTCATGTGGATAGGAGAAAAAGGAAAGAAAGGCAACTGTCTTTATTTTAAACATGCCTCGAAGCCCGAAAGCGATTTTAAGCCTATTGAAGAGGACCTTGACAACACTTACTGGACTATCGACAATACCGGCAGCATGCTTTACATGCTGACAAACAAAAACGCCCCCAATTATAAAATTGTCACAGTCGATCTGGATAATCCGGGCGCGCCGTGGAAGACAATTCTTGCTGAAAAAGAATTTGATCTGAGAAGCGCGAGGATCGTCGGCGGGAAACTGATCGCAACTTATCTTAAAGATGTTATCGAAAGAGTTTACGTGCATGACTTAAACGGCAGGTTTTTATATGAAGTTGAAATGCCCGGAGCCGGCAGCGTTGAGGGATTCAGCGGAAAGAAAGCGGATACTTCCGTATTTTATACTTATACTTCTATGAACTATCCTTCTTCTATTTTCAGGTATGATATTGAAAACAATAGATCGGTTCTGTTCAGAAAATCGGAAGTGAAGTTCAACCCGGATGATTATGAATCGAAGCAGGTTTTTTATGCAAGCAAAGACGGAACAAAAATTCCGATGTTTATTGTGCACAAAAAAGGTATCGCATTAGACGGAACCAATCCCACATATCTTTATGCTTACGGCGGGTTTAACATAAGCCAGATACCGTACTTTGGCATATCGCGCCTGATATTGCTGGAAAACGGCGGAGTATTTGCGATGCCGAATTTGCGCGGAGGCGGCGAGTATGGCGAGAACTGGCACGAAGGCGGTATGCTGCAGAATAAACAAAATGTGTTTGATGATTTTATTGCGGCAGCAGAATATTTGATAAACGAAAAATACACTTCACCCGGGAGGCTTGCGATCTCAGGAGGTTCAAACGGCGGGCTGCTGATCGGCGCGGTTGAAAACCAGAGGCCTGAATTGTTTAAAGTCTGCTTCCCTGCGGTAGGAGTTATGGATATGCTGAGGTTCCATAAGTTTACAGTCGGGGCCGCATGGGTAACTGAGTACGGCTCAAGCGATAATGAAACTGATTTTAAAAATTTGTATTCATACTCCCCGCTTCATAATATAAAGGAAGGGATAAATTATCCCGCGACTTTTGTTACAACCGCCGACCATGACGACAGGGTCGTTCCGCTGCACTCTTTTAAATACATTGCAACGCTGCAGGAAAAATACAAAGGACCCAACCCGGTTTTGATAAGAATCGAGACAAAGGCGGGTCACGGAAACGGTAAACCAACTTCTAAGCTCATTGATGAACTTACTGACTCATGGTCGTTCATGTTTTATGAAATGGGGATAACGCCAAATTACTAACACGAATTTCACGAATGGCTTACCCGAATTGCACGAATGATTTATCACACGAATTTCACGAATGGCTTACCCGAATTGCACGAATGATTTATAACACGAATTTCACGAATGGCTTACCCGAATTGCACGAATGATTTATCAAACGAATTTCTGTTTTTAACCACGACCTTTAGGTCGTGGATTGTTTTTTACATCTCCCCCGGCGCAAATGGCGCCGTCCCCTCCTGTCAGGTCTACGACTCTTCCCTACGGGTCTTCGACCCGAAGAATCGCAGACGAGTCGAAGACTCGTAGAGAGGGGACAATAAAAATTCTGCATAATTCGTTTGATATAAATCGTCTCCCCCTGACAGGGGGAGATGCGCACCAAAGGTGCGCAGAGGGGGTGACACAAAAAACAAAAACTATTCGTGCCACGACATGGAGTCGTAGCACGAAAAAATCTACCGCCCCAATATAAACGCGGCTTTTGGGATGAATAGTTTATGGCCTTCGGGGAAAGTCAGTTCAATACCATCAGCGGCCCATATCACCCGCAATTTTCCGATGCTGCTTTCATCCATGATCCCTGTAATGGGATAATTCAAAACGTGGCCGTAGTCTTTATCTTCTTTTCTGGAAATAATTATGTAATAGTTATGCGACATAGTTTGCTGCTGCCTGATAACGCGTAGGCAATAAGTTATATCGCCCGAATACTTTATATAGTTACCCTGACAGGATTCCAGAACAACTTTATTTGACCAGCTCACGCCAAAATACTGCGTTACAAACGCAAATGCGAAAAATAAAAGCAGCAATGAACCTGCGGTAATTACGGCGGTATTTATTTTTTTCAAAACGTAAGATTATGATTTCGGAATTATTCGGATTTATACCTGTAAATCATTTTATAATGAGATTTGCTTTCATCGAAAACTTCAAAACCCAGCCTTATATAAAATTCTTTAGCCCTGTCGTTCACTTTTAAAACCTGAAGCTTAACGCTCTTGTTCTCTTTTAATGCATCAGCCATAACGCTTTTCATAAGCTCTTTGCCGATTCCCATGGATTGGTACTTATCAATTATATATATACCGGTAATTAAAATCGCATCATCTTCCGGAATTTCTTCAAGAGTTGCAACGGGAACGCCGTCTATTTCTATAACATAAAGGATCTCAGGGTTGAAATCCTCCAGGTGATACTTCCATTGCCAATCTTCATCCCATCCCCAGGTTTGCTTAACATATTCGCCAAGAGCGTTCTTCCTTATATCGTAAGATGCCTGAAGGTCAGCCGGGGTTCCTTTTCTGATACTGTATTTAATCATACTTAACCAAAATACTAATTCAGCTTACACCTTTAAAATATTTCTCTTTTACGTCTTCCCATTCGTCTTTCAGTATACTGAAATATATTGAATCTCGTCTCCTGCCGTTATATACCTGCATATGGCTCCTGAGTATACCCTCTTCAGTAGCGCCTATTTTTAATAACGCTTTTCGGGATGCAATATTTAACACATCCGTTTTAAATTCAACGCGTATGATACCCATTTCATTGAAGGCATATTCCAGCAGCAAATACTTGCAGTATTTATTCAATCCTGTCCCATGATATACTCTGGCAAGCCACGTTGAGCCAATTTCGAGGCGTTTATCTTCCATGGCTATATTCATATAAGTAGTGCAGCCCGCAGTTTGACCCGATTGTTTATCAATTATAACAAACGGAATGCGCGTTCTATTTTTATAGTCTGCAAATTGCTTGTTAAACATATCCTGCAGGTCGAATTCATCTTCCATTTTGTAAGGATATTGTTTCCATATATCGGGGTCGAAAGCAATTTTCTTAAGCTCATCGTAATCGCTTTGTTTCATATTCCTAATGAGGGCTCTTTTATTTTCAAGCTTTATTTCGTCTGCAAAATAATCCATATTATTTTAGTTAATCCCTGACGCTGCAAACATATATTTGTTTAGCTGAATCAGTAGTAAATTCATCACGGTCAAAGCTGCCGTAAACATACTCTATCTTAAAACCATTAAATATTAACAACGCTTCAAGCTCTTTAGGGTAAAACATTCGCATGTCGAGGTCCTCATCAAAATGTTTATCGCCTATTTTGTAATGCCATTTAACATGATTGATCTGAGTTGCACGGTCATAAAAATTATTATAAGAAACAATTACATTTTCATCTGAATCAGGGTCCTTATATTCCGCCTCGGGATATGCAACACTTTGGTCGCGCGTGAAGTATTTGAAATCAGGATTCATAAAATCTAATATAAATCTACCATCCGGCAATAAGTGTTTCTTAACGCAGCCAAAGCAGCCGTTTACGCTGTTGAAATCAAGTAAATGCGCTAATGAATTAAACGGAAAAATGACTAAAGCGAATTTCTTTTCAATTTCAAAATTCCTTATATCGCCTTTAATAAGATTAATTTTGACGCCTGCTTCAGCGGCATCGACTGCGGCGCTATTAAGCATGCTCGAAGAAATATCAATGCCTGTGACATCAAAACCTGATTTGGCGATAGGGATAGAAACCCTTCCTGTGCCGCATGCAAGCTCAAGTATAGGATCGCCGTAGTTTACGCTTTGCTCAAGATAGAAAGGAATATCGGGAGCAAAATCTTTCTGATGAGCGTCATAATGTCTGCCGTTATAATAAAACGGCTCTGTGTTCTCTGTTTTTTCCATTATTAAATCAGTTCAACTCCCCTATCCTCCCAAAAGAGAGGAAAGCCCTTAATTTGTTATTTCATTATTAATCTGAAATATGAGATCTGTAACCTGTAAGTTGCAACTTGTAACTTGTAACTTGCAACCTGTAACCTGTAACTTTAAAAATCTCAATTCGAAAATCTTAAATCTCAAATCTTCCATTTCCACCATTTCAGCTTTTCAGGGTCATGTTTTTGGTTTGACGCATAATAGACCGCGCAGCGGAAAACATATAACAGGCATCTATCCTGTACAACTCCGGCGTGAATGTTGGATTTATTGTAAAGTACTTCCGGATTCCTGTTTTTCAACTGGGATACTTTTGTTATGCCGATATTTATCAGGTCATTGGCAATTGATTTACCTACTCCGGGAATCTGCATCAGCTCTTTGAGCTGTTCTTTCTTAGATGCTTCGCTCTTCATTACAAATTCAATAATTTTAATATAATTTAGCTTTAATTATAATATTTTACTATCACGAATTACACGAACAGAAAAACGAATTGCACGAATTAAAAAGGATTGCAAGAATTGAAAAACGAAGCAATAGAAGAAGCACATTTTCGAATAACTGTCTATAATGAATTGTCTCAGAGCAGAGGATGAAAAGATAATACAGTTTTAATTCAGACCACCCCGTCCCGATGTTCGTCGGGACACCCCTCCTTGGAAAAGGAGGAAAGCAAAAAGCTTAATCTTTTGGTTCCCCCTCTCATCGCAGGAGAGGGGACAGCGCACCATTGGTGCGCGGGGGGTGAGGCAATAGGTTGCGACTTTTTAGGTTCCGCATGCATCTAATATACTGAAAACCGGATTTTCAAAGAAAATTTTCTTTTTTTAAATGGCGCGCGATACTCAAAAATTTCTGGAACTATTAAAACCGCACTACAATGACGCTCTGAAGTATTCGAGGGCATTATGCGCAAACTGGTCAGCCGATGACGCCGAGGACGTTTTGCAGGATTCATTTCTTAAAGGCATTGAGAATCTTGAGTCCTTAAGGGATGATTCAAAATTCCGTTCATGGTTCTTTAAGATAGTTACAAGGGAGTTTTATTCATCCGTCAGAAAGCATTTTTGGAAGAGATTTTTACCGATTGAAAATTACATGAATCTCCCTGAAATGCCGGAAGTATATGACCGAATGGAGCAGAACGAAAACAAAGCTATGATCGGCAGGGCTCTTGCGAAATTATCAGTTAAAGAACGAGCGGCTATCCTGCTTTTTGAGATCGGCGGGTTTTCGATCGAAGAGATAAAAGATGTTCAAAACGAAAAAAGTATATCAGCGGTAAAATCACGTTTAAGCCGTACAAGGGAAAAACTGAAGAAATACATTACCGGATCAAACGGCCCAAACGGAAAAAAATTTTCAGTCCGAACGGACACAAACGAAGGAGATTTAACAAATGAAACAATCAGACTTATCGCCGAAGCCGAACGCAACCGGTAATACTGGAGCGGACAGCCAAAGCGCCGAAAAGCTTGAGCGATACTTTACCGCCTTAAAGAGCGCCGACTACTCGGATTCATTTCCTAAAGTAGAAAGCTGGCTTTACAAAACAAACACACAAATAGAAAATCAAAAGAAGGAAAGGAAGCTCAAAAAGATGAAACAATATTTTTTAGCCAACAAATTAAGACTTGCATACCCGATAATTTTTCTGGCGATATTAATAGCGGCATGCTCGATGCCGGTAACGCAGACTGAAACGGTCGGGCACATGGTGACATGGGCAACTCCAACCGGCAATACTCAGCTGCAGGAGCAGATCAAAAATCTGGATTGGATAAGGGGCGCTCAGCTAAGCATCAGCGATAACAATGATAACGGAAAACTCGAAACTCTGTATTCTGCCCTTTTGCCCGGAAGCACAGAAGCGCAAATAGAAACTTATAAGAAGGACCTTGAAAGGATTAAAGATATTACTTCTATAAAAGTCTATCCCTTTCAGGATAATGTTAAGAGGCCTTTATATGCCGCCGCGCTAAATACATTCTTTAGAGTCAACGTAGACGCGCATGGTATGAGCGACGAGGACCTTAAGAAAGAAGTTGAAAGACAATTAAGGGAACAGGGCGTTAATTCTAATATAAATTTCACAACAGGACCAGACGGCAAGAGAAACATACAGATGCAAATTCCCGACTTAAAGAACTCAAAAGACCCGAAAGATTTTGAAGTAAATATTAACGATGGAAACAATGATCAGACTTTGAAAGTAATTACAAAGAA
>CAZMRG010000157.1:0-7283 GCA_964568655.1 uncultured Ignavibacteriales bacterium
ACGGGTTTTCAAATTATGACAGAGTTAAAGGAGCAAAATTTGTAAGAACAAGACTTGTTTCACTGCTTCAGAAGACTAAACAGGATATAGTATTCAAATTACTTGGCGATTATGTAACTATTCTTAAGGATGAGCGCGTGGTTCTGATTGATTCAGCAACGCTTGAAGATTCAAGGGCCCAGCTTGAAAGAGTCAAAGCATTTGTGGAAATTGGCACCAAGACTATGACAGATATTTACAGGCAGGATGCGGTAGTGGCTCTGAATGAACTTTCGGTTGAACAGGCAAAAAATGCATATAATAAATCAGTCGCAGACCTGATATTTGACGCGAACATGAATCAAACAAGAAGTTATACCGTGTCGGGCGCTGAATTTCCGACAGAGATCAGCAATGAGTCTATGGAATCATATCTTGAAAGGGTTTCTAATACAGATTTCCTGGTAAATACAGCTATTAAAAACAGGTATGATTATAAAGCGGCGGCTCAGAATTTAGATGTATTGAGAATTAATTACGACATAGCCGATAATGCAGTATTGTTTCCTACTCTCTCAGGTTTCAGTTCATATGATTTGTCCGGAAATTCATTTGGAAACATATCCAATCAAAGAGTATTCAGCATAGGATTATCTTTAAGTTACCCGATATTTGAAGGGTTCACTTTAGATAATCAGCGCCAGCAAACTATTATCAGCCTTAGGATTGCAAATGATGATCTGCTGCAGGTAAGAAGCCAGATCTCGGTTGATATAAAGAAAGCTGTGCTTGACCTGAGCTCTCTTGTAAAACAGGTAGACATTTCAGACAGAAGCTTAAAGAGCTCGGAAGCTGATAAAATAGCGGCTGAAGAACAATATAAAGTAGGTTTAACCACATTGCTAGACGTTAACACGGCTGAAATTAATTATAACAATGCTTTGATAACAAAATCAAACCTTGTGTATGATTTCATATTAGCCCAAAAACAATTAGAGTATTTGCAGGGCCTGATCCAATATTAAAAAGTTTTTTATAACAATACACTCTTCAAACATTTATGGCAGATATAAAACCGGTTATTAAGAAAAAAAAGAAAAGCAAAAAGGCATTATTCTTTATTCTCGCGGGCGTGCTTGTCTTAATGATAGTCACCGCCGTGGTTATATCGGGGAAGAAAGAAAAAGCTGTAGTTGTACAGACAGAAAAAGTAAGTAAAAGGAATATTACGCAGGTAGTATCCGGCACTGGCGCTATCCAGCCTGAAACAAAGGTAGATATCAGCGCTGAAGTAAGCGGCGAGCTAATTGCCTTGCCTTTTAAAGAAGGCGCGGCAATTAAAAAAGGCGATCTGCTGGTAAAGATAAAACCTGATATTTACAATGAAAGAGTAAGCCAGCAGCAGGCTTCCATCAACTTTGCGAAATCCCAGGTTGAGCTTCAACAGAGCAATCTGAAGAAAGCAGAGCTTGATCTGCAAAGGACGCAGCAGCTATTTGATAAAGGCCTTGTATCTCAGGCGGACCTTGACAACGCGAAGACAGTTTTCGACGTTGCAAAAGCCACTGTAAAGAGCTCAAATGCTAACGTTAAGCAGAATGTTGCTATCTTACAGCAGACCGGGCAGGACCTTTCTAAAACTACTATCCGCTCCCCTATGGACGGAACGCTGACGAAACTAAATTCACAGCTGGGTGAAAAAGTTGTTGGTACTCAGTCGTTCAGCGGTACGGTTATTATGACTGTATCCGATCTGAATGTTATGAACGCGGAAATAAATGTAAGCGAAACAGATATATCGCAGGTGAAGCTGGGCGATACAACCGATGTATCCATTGATGCCTTCCCTGACAGGATCGTTAAAGGCTTTGTTTATGAGATATCAAATTCAGCCACTACTACAGGCGCGGGTACGCAGGAACAGATCATAAATTTTGTAGTGAAAGTAAGAATTATAGATAAAGACCTTGAGCTAAAACCCGGGATGTCATGCAACGCGGATATCAAGGTAAATTCCAAGTTCGATGTTATGTCTATTCCTATCCAGTGCGTTACGGCAAGAGAAGACACTACGAAACAGCAGCAAAAGCAGGAGCAGGGCGATCAGAACGTTCAAAGGTTATCTGACGAAAAAGCTAATAAAAAGGAAAAGCCTAAAGAAGTTGTTTTTATTGTACAGGACGGAAATCCTACAAAAGTAAAAATAGTCAATGTGAAGACTGGCATAAGCGATGATAAGTATGTTGAAATAACCGAAGGGCTTACGCCTGATATGGTGATCGTTAAAGGCCCGTACAAAGCTATAAGCAAAGACCTTGATGAAGGAACTATAATAAAGATAGACAACGAGATGAAAAAGATGCCTAATAAAGAATGAGGATAATAACTTGGCAGAAGTAATAAATACATCTAATATTGTTAAGCTCTATGTAATGGGAACGGAAGAGCTTTATGCCCTCAAAGGCGTCTCGATGATTATCAATAGAAATGAATATGTCGCTATTATGGGTCCCTCAGGTTCAGGAAAGTCTACATTCATGAATATTATAGGGTGTCTTGATACTCCGACTTCAGGCACATATGACCTGAACGGACAAAATGTTAGCGAGATGGATGATAACGAGCTTGCTCAGGTAAGGAATAAAGAAATAGGTTTTGTTTTTCAGACGTTTAATTTACTGCCCCGTTCAAATGCATTGCATAATGTTGAACTTCCGTTAATTTATTCTGGTAAATCACGTCACGATCGGCTTGAACTTGCCGAAGAAGCATTGATTCAGGTTGGCTTACAGGAAAGAATGTTCCATAAGCCGAACGAGCTTTCCGGCGGACAAAGACAGCGTGTGGCTATCGCAAGGGCTCTTGTTAATAAGCCTTCGATAATACTGGCTGATGAACCGACCGGTAACCTGGATTCTAAAACCGGCGATGAAATTATGGCTTTGTTCGATGACCTGCATGCAAAGGGCAATACAATTATACTTGTCACTCATGAAGATTTTATCGCTGAGCATGCTCACAGGGAGATCAGGCTGCGCGACGGAATGATAGAAAGCGATAAGGCGACGGCAAAGGGATTGAAATTTGCAAACAAAATAGTAACCGAAGCGGTACCTCAATAAATATCTTCTGAAAATTACAGGACAATTTTAAATTGAAAAAGATACCGATAATCTTCATTCTGTTTTTTTTCGTATCAGTTTACGCTAATGCGCAGGATTTTGACAAAGTGCATAAGCTGATAACGGAAGGGCTGAATTCTGTTTTCGAAATCGACTTCCCCGCCGGCATTGCAAAGTTCCAGGAAGCAAAAAGCGTGGCCCCCAACGATCTGAGAGGGCCTTTTTTTGAATCGACGGTTTATTTCTGGCGGACAATGTTTACTAAAAACCGCGGCGACTATGAACAGTTTTTAAACCTGTCCGATAATTTGATAAAGAAATGTGAAGATATTAACGATAAGAATGAAAACGATCTCGACGCGCAATTTTATAAAGGATGGTCATATACTTTAAGAGCGGTAATAGTCTATACAATTGATAGAAAAATGCTGCAGGCGGCAACTGACGCAAAAGACGGAAACAAAGCGCTCATTTTTGTTGTCGAAAAAAATCCAAATTACTATGATGCGTATCTGGGTCTCGGCGTTTTTAATTATATGTCGAGTATGATACCGAAAAAACTCCAATGGCTTACAAGTATCTTAGGATTTTCAGGCGACAGGGAGACCGGCAGAAAGCAGCTGTTAACCGCATCCGAAAAAGGAACATACACAAATACCGAGGCTAAATTCTACCTTACCCTGCTTTCATGGAGAGAGGAAAATTACACTGATGCTGAGGATTACGCGACAAAGTTAAAGGAAGCTCATCCAAACAGCCCTGCTATTTGGATGTTGTGGGGCCTTTTACTGACGCAGCAGGATAAGATGACCGATGCGATAAATGCTTATGAAAAGGCATTAACGCTGAATAAAGATAAACAGTCTGACATGGTATTTAAGACGGCTTACGGCGCTTTAGGAAATGCATATTTCAGGACAAACCAGTTTGATAAAGCGTCTGAGTACGGAAAGAAATACATGGCTTATGCTACAAAAGACGATAATGTTAATAACAGGCTTTACAGTATAGGAGTTTCGTTAGAACTTTTGGGAAAGAGAAACGAAGCTTTGGAGTATTATAAGCAGGCAAAGTCGGATTTTAAAGAAGATAACGAATGGGAAAAATACTGGTTAAGAAAGCTTAACGAAAGAATTTCAAAACCGCTTACGCAGGTTGATTCATTGCTGATAGCCGCAGAAAATAACAGGTCGGCCGGCGACTACCAGGAATCTCAGGCGAACTATGAAAAGATAAAAGTTCTGTCATCTGCCAGCGGTTCAAACGATGACATTACTGTGCAGATAAATTATGGTATGGGACAGGTTTATTTTAAACAAAAAGAATATAACAAAGCTATTGAGCTGTTCAAAATGAATTTAAATTTGAATCCCCCGGCGGAAAAATGGCTTGTGCCTGATTCATACTTCCAGATTGGCAGATGTTTGCTTGCGCTTGGGAAAAAATCTGAAGCGGAAGATTATTTTGATAAAGCTTTGGCGATAGATTATGATTACGATTTTAAAGATTCTATGGAAGGCAAAGTTAAAAACGAATTAACCAAATATAAAAATTGAATTTTTTCCTTGAAATAAAAGAAGGCATCATAATCTCTATCAATTCGATAAGAGCGAATAAGATGCGTTCATTCCTTGCGACTTTGGGTATTGTAATAGGTATAACTACCGTTACTATTCTGCAGACCGCTATTGAAGGCATCAATAATGCGTTTGAAAAGAGTATAGCGGCAGTTGGGGCTGATGTTCTGTACGTTCAGAAATTTGAGTGGTTCGGAAAAGAAGACTGGGATACTTACCGTAACAGGCGGGATATAAATATGCACCAGTACGATTATTTTAAAGAGAACATGCAGGGCGCGGCATCTATCTGTCCTTCGGTTGGAACGGCTGCCGACCTGACTTATGAGGATTTTTCGGTGCAGAATGTAATGGTAATCGGAACGACCGAAGAATACCAAAAAACTCTGGGCGTCAACCTTGATGAAGGCAGATTTTTCACTCAAAAGGAATCTGAAGGCGGCTGGGCTGTTTGCGTAATAGGAATGGATGTTAAAGATGCTTTCTTTCACAACATTACTCCTATTGGAAAAACAATAGAAGTATTCGGGCATAACTTCAAAATCATAGGGGTTAACGAGAAAATGGGAAGTATGCTTGGGCTTTTTAGTCTTGATAACAGGATAGTAATTCCTATAAATAGCTTCTTTAAAATATTCGGCACAAAGAGAAGTTTGACAATTAATATAAAAGCTCCAAGCATAGAAGCTCTGGACGATACAAAAGCAGAAGTTACAGCCGTAATAAAACGCGCCAGAAAAGTGCCTCTTGGCGGCAAAGACGATTTTGGGGTCAACCAGCAGGAAGCGTTCAGGCAGACTTATGATTCGCTTACCGGAATGATAAAGACAATCGGCACAGCCATTACCCTGCTCTCGCTTATAGTAGGTTCAATAGGTATTGCAAATATTATGTTTGTATCCGTTAAGGAACGAACAAAGGAAATAGGCATCAGGAAAGCAATTGGAGCAAAACGAAGCACAATTATGTTCCAGTTTATCACAGAGTCCATTGCAATTTGTATGATGGGCGGCATAATAGGGCTTATGATAGCAGTGCCGATCAGTTTGGTAGTTGACGCTTACCTGCTTCCAACCGCAATGCCTGCATGGGTAATTGTACTTGCCCTGCTTATTTCCGCGGTTGCAGGCGTTGTTTCAGGTTTTTTCCCGGCGTGGAGCGCTTCAAAGCTTGACCCGGTCGATGCTTTAAGATATGAATAAGTATTGCCGTTTGTCGGTTTGTTTTTTTGTTCTTTTTATTTCGGGTAATATTACGGCTCAGCTGGTTGATGATACTTCAAAGGTTATTATCAAACGGGTAACAAAGTCAAATCCTGAAGGATATAATATTTCGGATATTTATCTTAAAAAAGATAAGAAATTAAATATCTATGAAATTAGAGTTGATTTGGATGTTCCGCTTAGTACAAAGCTTTCGCTGGCGGTAAAAGATACCTCAGAAGATGTATTAATGTATCTGATCAACGATATTGTGATACCAAAAGGAACGTACCGCGTAAGATGGGAAATGCCTTTGTGCAAAGAAACGAAAGATTGCGATGGTTATTTAGCGGGAAGATATTTGTGTGTGTTCGAAACGGACCAGTTTATTTATCAAAAAGATTTTTTTCTAAAGTGAAACAATTTTAAATGAACCTCAAAGAAAGTTTAATATCAGCCATTACGTCAATCAGGGGCAATAAGCTTAGGGCTTCGCTTACCCTGCTCGGTATTGTTATCGGCGTGTTTTCTATCATCGGCGTTATGACGCTTCTTGACGCGCTGCAAAAGGGACTTGATGGAGGCTTAAGCCAGTTAGGCACAAATACGTTCCAGGTTCAGAAATTTCCCGCATTGCAGTTTGGCGGCCCAGGCGCAAGAAGAAAGTTTGAAAAGAGAAAAGACATTACACTCGATGAAGGATTCAGGCTGAAAGATGAAGCGACTGAATATAAATATATTGGACTTGAAGACTGGGTTGGCGGAAAAGTCGCAAAGTACGGCGGGCAGCAAACTAACCCAAACTCGCAGGTCGGCGGCGTAACAACAGAGTTTCTTCCGGCAAATAATTATACTCTTGGAGACGGCAGATGGTTTACCGAGGCTGATATACAATCACAGCGGCACATTTGTGTTCTTGGTATGGATATAGTTGATAAGATATTTCTTAATGTGAATCCTATTGGAAAAGATATTGAAGTAGACGGAAACAAGTATCAGGTAATAGGCATACTTACCGCTAAGGGACAAAGCTTAGGGCAGAGCCAGGATAATATTATCGTCATACCTATAAGAACGATGGACCAGGTTTATGGCGGTAGGCCGACTCATTCTATAAACATTACGGTTACTGCTGAAAGCAAAGAAACATATGATGCTACAGTTGAACATATAATAGGAGTGATGAGACAGATAAGGCGCGTTCCCCCCGGTGCAGAAAATGATTTTGAGATCTGGTCAAATGAATCGCTTATAGGGCAGGCTGCCAGCTTCACTCAATATTTTAAATACGGAGCCGGAGTAATTTCATTTATTTCGCTCATAGCTGCCGGCGTAGGCATCATGAATATTATGCTCGTGACTGTAACAGAGCGAACAAAAGAAATTGGTATCAGGATGGCTAT
>CAZMRG010000158.1:0-7275 GCA_964568655.1 uncultured Ignavibacteriales bacterium
TGATATCTTTCATCTTTCACAAAGGAGGCATACCTATTGTTGTTGGCGGCAGCGGCCTGTACCTAAGGTCTTTGATATACGGTTTGTTTGATGTTGATGATATTATTGAAGAAGAACACGGCATAGAAAAACAGAAAAAAATAAGAATAGAACTTGGCGAAAGACTTGAAAACGAAGGTATCGAAAAGCTTACTGCGGAATTAAATGGGATTGATCAAGCTGCTATAAATCAAATGGACCATGTTACTGAGAGACGTATATTAAGAGCGCTTGAAGTATATTATATGACAGGGTTGCCGCTTTCTGTTTTACAAAGCAGGAAAGTCGAGATCAAATATGATTTTGTCCAGTTCGGAATAAACCTTGAAAGACCTGTTTTATATGAAAGAATAAACAGTCGCGTAGATAAAATGCTGGAAGATGGGCTTGTTGATGAAGTGAAATCGCTTAAAGAAAAGGGATTAGATCCAAACAAATATAATTCATTAAACACAGTCGGCGTAAAAGAAGTATTTGATTACATTGAAGGAAGGATTGACTATGACGAAATGTCAGAGCTTATCAAACGAAACACGCGCCGCTACGCAAAAAGACAAATGACATGGTTCAATAAAGATAAAAATATTAAGTGGGTGAACTCAGAGAGTGAAATTACAGGGCATGCAAACATAACTTTTTGAATTGGTAATAAATCGAAACAGGAATCAGCGAAATAGAAAAGCTGGAGGAGATAAATAATAATTTGCTTTTTATTTCGCCAATTCACTATTTCGTTTTTTGGCTATTTAACCAGAACCATTTTTTTGGTTTCTGTATACTGATTTGCATTAATCCTGTAAAAATATACACCGCTTGAAAGATTTGTCCCGTCAAGCTCTTCACTATATCTTCCGGCTTCTTTATATTCATTGTTTACTAATTTTATTACCTCTTTGCCAAGGATATCGTAAATAACAAGATTGACCATACTATTTACCGGCAAATCGTAATTTATTTTAGTAACCGGATTAAAGGGATTTGGATAATTATCATATAGGGCAAACCTGCCGGGTAAATTATTTCCAGTGTTATTATCTTTACTTGCATGTAAAACAGGTTTATTTGAAACCTGAGAGAATTTTAAAAGAAAACCAGCTGTCTCATATTCTTCAATATGTTTTAAAGCCGCCACGTATAAATTTCCGAACGGGTCTAATTTTAATTCAGGTGTATAATGGGGGTAGTAAGGTGAACTTATATCACGATAATCAGCCCACTGAAAGATACCAGATGAATTATATTTTACGGTTTGACCGCCTGTTAAAAAGACATTGCCGGCCGCATCTACAGCCATGTCAGTGCAAATATCCGCAGCTCCAATATACGAAGCGTTCCAAATCTCTGTCCCGGCTGAAGTGAATTTTGTAATATGATAATGTGAATCATTTGTCCCCGCTCCAATAGTTTCAGCTGTGTAAATATTACCTAAATTATCTAAACATAATTTGATTGGATCTGATATAGATCCCGGTTCGGATTGCACAGCCATCCATAGCTGGTTGCCCGAAGAGTTATATTTAAGTACTACAAGATCTTGGTTATCAATAAGTCCAATATTTAGACATGAAACATATAGATTTCCTAAAGGATCTAAAGTAATATCAGTTCCTATCCAATTTTCATACCACGATCTGCCGTAATCTCTTTCCCAAACTTTGATCCCCATTTGATCAAATTTAATGGTTCTGCAGTTAGGCCCTCCACCCGTAATATAAGAGTTTCCGGCTGCATCCACTGCAATTTTGTTTAAGGATGTGTTAGTATTTATTGTATCAATGTTTACCCATTGGAGAACTCCTGTTGGACTGTATTTCATTACCATATAGTTGTTGTGGTGTGATGCTGAACCTGATACCAAAACATTCCCGGAAGAATCAATTGCAATGCCTGAAGGTAGATAGTAACCGTTTATTGTATCGCCAAACAAAGCTGCCCACTGTCTAACACCGGATGAATTATATTTAATTGTTAAAAAACGGTAATTTCCTGTAGATGCTATATCATATGCTGCTATATAGGAATTTCCGTACTTATCAATTGTTGAAAATGCATATGGATAAAAATTTGAGGCGCTTAAGGATGTAGGATATTTCTGTTGCCACAGAATTGAACCGGCCGCGTTATATTTAATAATTTTATAGTTTTTGGAAGCGCTTGCATAATCGACAACATATATATTGCCCTGCGGATCTGTATTAACTCCAAAAAAAAAGTCATTATAGGAAGGACTTCCCGCGTTGTCCCCGGCCGCGTCGATTATGGCTTTCCATTGTTGTGCGCCATAATAATCATATTTTATTATTACGATATCCTGACCTGTAATACTATCTGTTGCATAGCCCGTAACAAAAACATTGCCTGACGGGTCTGTTGCTACAGAATACCCGATATCTGTCGAGTTTGCCGTACCATTATATGATGCTGTCCATTGTAAAGATCCCGCCGAATTATATTTCATAGTTTCGAAGTTGTAACCTGATTGAGAAGTATACATGGTACCTGTAATCAATACATTGTCTTTATAATCGAGGGCCATTGAATTTGGATAGTTGGTAGAGTTGGGGATCCCTGAATACTTTTGAACCCATTGCAGAACTCCGGAAGAATTATACTTAACCGTAGCAAAATCGTTTTCGTTGTTGATGCCCGCACTGCTTCCCGTTACATATACATCTCCGGAAATACCGATCTTAATATCATAAGGATAGTCGTGTCCGTTAGCAGGGCCGTTATACCTTTGTATCCATGATTGCTTTCCCGTTGGATCGTATTTTAAGGTCACATAATCAAATCCTGTGCCGACACCTGAACTGTAACCAATAACATAAATGTTTGATGAGGCATCGACAGTAACAGCTTTTGCAAAATCAGAATACGCCGGTCCGTTATATCTTCTTACCCATAATTGATTTCCAGAAGGGCCGTATTTGACGGTAGCTATGTCATATTCGGTAGCAGCCCCGCCGTAACTTGTGCCGGTAACAATAATATTACCCTGGGGATCCACAACAATGCTCATAGCGTCATCATATGAATTGGCGGGACCATCATAACTGACCGCCCATTGCTGGATGCCGGAGGAATTATATTTAACAGTTGTAAAATCTGAATATGGAGAGCTGTTGTATCCGCTGCCGGTTACATAAACATTTCCGTTTGCGTCAACTGCAATTGACCTTGCAATATCGCTTGCTCCATAAGGACCGGCATAAACCGAGCGCCAGGCTACAGACAGATCAGGATTTAGTTTATACGTAAAATAATCCGAATAACCTCCCGGGACAGTTGTATAACCTGTAACGTAACAATTACCCTGGTCAACTGCCATATCGGACAGATAGTCATTATAAACTGAATCGAAATACAGATATTTTTCATCAAAGGTAATTCCATTATTGCTAAGTTTTGTTATAACACATTTAGTTTTGGAAAATTCACCTGAAAAATAGATTGTTGAGGCAGTGAACATATTTCCAAGTCCGTCTATTGCCACTTTTTTTCCTGCGTCATTTAAATTTTCTGATGTATAAGTTCTTTCCCATTCTTCAGTTGGCTGGCTAAAAAGAGCGCCGGTAAGTATAAAACTTAGTGCGATAAATAATAATTTATTCTTCATAATAATTCTCCTTTGTTTTTGTTTGATTCATTTTTAATTACTGTTCTTCTCAGAAGAACCAGCAAAGTTTTGTTCACCTGCGAATCTAACACACAGATACCGTACACAGCAAAGAGAAATAAACTATGAAGAGACAGTAATATTTGAAATGTTTCTGTAGAAATGCTTGATTTTTAAATAAAATTTAGCTTTCTTGAGACCGTTTGTGACAGCAAATCCGGTAATTTTAATACAGCATAAGGATTATGAAGGACTCCAAACTAATTAGTATTATAAAGACTTTTTCAAAAGTAGAGTTTAAGGAATTTGAAAAGTTCATCAGTTCATCTTTTTTTTCAACCGGAAGAAACCTGAAACCGCTTTACAATGCGCTGAAGAAATTTTACCCGTCATTTGAGAGTCCAAAATTCTCCTCCGAAAATATTTTCAGTATGATTTATCAAAATTCTGCTTACAATGCAGTATTAATCAGAAGGCTGTATTCTGATATGACTAAGCTTGCAGAAACTTATTTAGCTTATAAAGGATTCGTTAATACAGAAATTGAAAAGGAACTTTTTCTTCTCGAAGAGTATAACAAAAGAAGAGCTGAAAACCTGTTTGATCCAAAACTGAAAGAGGTAAAACATTTGCTTAATAAGGCTGAAATCAGCGAAGAGTATTTCCTCTTAAAGGAAAGAATAATGGAAACTGAAAGGGATTATACCCTTAAGTTTTCACAGCAGGCAAGCGGTAATATACATGTTGATCAAAGCAATAATTTCTTAATTTATTCTTTAAGCCGTATGTTATCAATGGAATATAATATTTTTAACGGCAGGGGAAATTTTAATCAAAACAGCGGGAGTTTGTTAAATGTTTTTCTAAAAAATTTAAACATTGAAAAACTGATCAGCGATTTTAAAGAAGAGAAACAGAACGATGAAATAATTCAGATATATTTATATGGGCTAAAATTTCTGACCACAGATTATAATGATGACGATTATTCACGCCAGAAAGAACTGGTAAAGAGAAATATCAAAAGATTTAACAGGCTAAAAAAAGCGTCAATGATATTTATTCTAAATGTTTACAATTTCAAAAAAGTTTTTGAGACCGGGGAAGATAAATATTACCTCCAGGCTTTTGAGCTTTTTGAAATGCTTTTCTTAAAAGAAATGGAGGTATTCTGCGAAGAGTATTATGCTCCTGTCACACTGGTCCGATCTATAATAGTGATAGCAGACAGGCTCGGTAAAACTGAGTGGATAAAATCATTTTTGAAGGATAACATTAGCAAGGTAGCGCCTGAATTTAGAGATAATATGAAACATTTCGCCCTTGCTTATGTAAGTTTCGCTGAAAAAGATTATGAAAGAACGCTGGAAGAAATTAATAAAATTACATTCGAGCTATTTACATTCAAAATTGACGCAAAATATTTGCTGGTCCGCGCTTATTACGAAATGGGTTATACAGAACAGGTTCTGTCTTCAATTGACTCTTTTAAACATTTTATTAACGAAAGCAATAATATTTCGGGAATGTTCAAAAAAAGATATGAACCTTTTATTAGAGGCATACACGAGCTTATTAAATTAAAGGAAAATTACGATGAGGCCAAATCCGGAATATTCAGACAAAAAATGGAGGAATCTTATGAGTACGCTGGTAAAAACTGGATTAGAGAAAAAATCGATGAGTTGATTTCTGTTAATAAAACTATCTGAAATAGTAGGGAATGAATAGTATTCATAAAATCTCTTTCCCGATTTCACTCCCAAAATGCACGCCGTTACGCAAATAGACAGATGACATGGTTCAATAAAGATAAGAATATTAAATGGATAAGCGATGAAAAAGAAATTTTATGAATTCATCAATATTGAATCGCCTATCCATTTAATTCAAACAACATACTGTAGAAATTATTTTTCCTGCCAAGGGTCATCATCAGCGCCTAGCGGTTCAACAAAGATAAAAATATAAGATGGATAGATGTTTTATTTTCCTTAATTATTGCTCAAACACCTGGTCTTCATCTCCCGCGCCTAGCGGCTCTACAGTCCTTTTAAACTTTGTAATAATACATTTACTTCCTTCATCAACATTAATCGGCGTCATCAATTCATTTAAATTTTGCCCGTAAGATTGAAATTCTGACATCTTCGCCTGTAATTCTTCCATGCTCAGCTTTCCGGCTTCCATATCCTTACTCAATTTCTCCATTTCTTTTGAAACAGCATCTTCATCTGAAGCATCAGTTTTCATAAACGTGACTTCTACTGAGCCTTTGTAAACCCTGATGATATCCAATGTGTCATTTCCGTCTATCTTTACTTCGTGGCTATAACGGGTTTTTGTATGTTTTACGGAAGAACGTTTCCCTTTGGTGTTCATTTTTACCGTGGTCTTCCCCTCATCCTGGTCATAAGTTACCACACCCTTTATTACATCTATCGGCACTTCAGGAGGAGGCATTTGTTTTTGAACCTGCCTGCTGCAAACCTGAGAAATATTGGGAATTCCCATAGTAGAACCGGCATTAACATATAATGGAAATGATGGGTATTGTATTTCATTATTAAATACATTGTCACCGGCTATATATACCAAAAGTTCTGCCCAGCCATCGGGCGGGGTTTCGATATACGAGCCTTCAACCAACATATCACCTGCTTTAATTGATTCCTTATCCACAAATGTGAATAGAGTTTCATACTCGTCACCACAGGCTTTAAAGATCTCCCGGTTAAGGACCCTGCCTTTAACTTTACCCTTAACTTTCCCAACTTTGACAAAACAATCATTACCAACATCAACTGTATTAATCACAGTCCCGTTCTCGCCGTCGAACAGCAATGAATCATGCGGATTGTTGCCGCCAAATAAAACAGGTCTGCCCCCGGCGGAAATATTTGCGGCGTTGAAATTGGACTGGGCATACAAATTAAACGTACACACTAAAACTACGAGTATTAATAAAATGCTTTTCTTCATGGTTTTGTCAGTTTTATTTTCCATTAAATTTTACTTCACTTACTTCACTGTCTTTTGATTTGAGTTTTTCTATCTCGCTTGCCAACTGCGTTTGCAATTGTTCATACTTTGCAAGCCTGTCTTTTAGTTCATCATTCTCGGCTTTCAAATCCTGAATAGCTTTAACAACTATTGGCAAAAGGTTGCCCGGCGTTGCTTCCCACTTTTCCGGATTGTCTTTCAGCACAAGATTGAGCCATTCGGCATTCTGCGTTGTCTGAGCCTCGTCAAGCTCCTGAGCAATAAAGCCCGCAGTTGGCGCTTCTTTCATTTTGCTTCCGTCTGAAATATTGTTTTCATACCACTCGCGTTTATCCCAGTTGAACTGTCGGGGCCTCAGCTTTGCAATAAAATCAAGCCCAAGAGTTAGATCTGTTATGTTCTTTTTATCGCGCATATCCGATAGCGATGTAATTGTTGTAACGTTACAGCGAAGCGATGAAACAAATCCGTTGCCAAGCGTTATCTGGTCAATTGCAGTAGGAGTTGTCGGGGCGGCATCAATGCCGATACATGTTAAATTTGCCCCGGTTGTTATTGTAGAGCCGGAATTATATCCCACAGCGGTGTTGTAATTGCCGGTGTTAAGGAGCAATGAA
>CAZMRG010000159.1:0-7270 GCA_964568655.1 uncultured Ignavibacteriales bacterium
ATAGATGAATATGATTATCTTTTGAATTTTGGAAGGATTGGGCTGGGTTATCGCAATGCCCGTGAAAAAATAACATCAGAATCTTATTACACAGATTATTATGGAAGTCCGCAGACAGCCTTTACAGATTATTATACCTATATTATTCACACGTTTTCTTTGGGATTTGGGGTTGGTAATAAGACTCTTTCAGCCGGTGTACTTTTGGAATACCAGATGAAGGATGAAAGCGAAGGCCTGGAGGATTTTACAAATCCGAATCCGAGATACAGACTAGGTTTTGGTATATTGTATCGTCCGTTTAGTTTCCTATCAGCTTCATTTGTGTATAAATCAAGAGAAGCGCTTTCGATACATAACAGCATCAGCAATAAATTAATGGCCGGATTCGCTCTTAGACCTTTCAGAAATGACCGTTTAACTTTGGCTGGCGATTTCAGCGTTATCCCAAAATCAGGCAGCAATGAATTCGATTTCTATTCAGTAAAACTCGGCGCTGATTTCAAAGTACTTCCCGGAATTTCTCTCAATGCCAATTTCACGTTAATTCAGGATAACATCAGAAATGATATGCTTAGCCTTGGATTTAGAATAGAAAGCCCTCATGCCTCTGTTAGATACAATCAGTCCCTTAGCAATACTGTATCAAGAGATATTCCACAGCCATACATTTCAAATAATCAAAGTGAACATTTATTCAATTTTTATCCAAACTCCAAATACAAATATGTCGGTTCATCTCTCTCGTTATCTTATTACTCTGAAAAGAAAGAGAGCTTTATCCCTGAAAAGAAACGAGTGGTTGAAATAACGCTCTCAGGCTCGCTGCAGGATTATAACACCGATGACGTTTTCTTCGGGCTGCTTGGCAAAGCTAAGCGCAGCGTGCACGAAGTGATAGCCGATATTGACTATGCCGCTAACGACCCCTCGGTGAAAGGAATGCTGCTGAGGATCTATCCGCTGGCAACGGGCAGGCTTGATATAAGCGCGCCTATGGAAGAGCTTGGGGAAGCGCTGGACAGATTTAAAGCCAAGGAGAAAACTATTACTGCATATTTCCCGCAGGATGCGGGCCCGGCTGAATATTATATAGCAACTTATGCAAACGATATTGTCCTGCCGCCGGAAGGATTGTTCTTCTATGGATTAAGCATCAATGTTTTTAATTACAAACAGTTCCTGCAGAAATACGGAATCGAGCTTCAGAATGTTTACGCCGGAAAATATAAGCTCACATTCCAGGGAATACTGGATTCATCTTCCGAAGAAGGAAAAGAAGTTATCAACAGGGTTCTTGATATTATTTATGAAAAAATGATGGGACGGCTTGTTTCGGCGCGCAACATAACTTTGGACGATTATATGAAGACAAAGATCTCACAGCCAATGAGCGCCAATGATGCTTTACGGCTTGGACTAGTGGATAAGCTTGGGTGGTATGAAGACGCGAAAAAGATTTCAGAGGACCATACAAAAACCGCAGATGTTGTAAAATATCTTAACCGCAGCGAATGGGATAACGGTTGGGGTGAGCCTGACGGGATTGCAATAATCGGAGTATATGCTTCAATTACGCCGGGCGAGAGTCAGCCACCGCCGCCTGTAACTCTGCCGATCCCCTATTTAGGAGGCGGCCGTTCAACAGGCTCGGAATCAGTAGTTCGTCAGCTGGAAGATGCTTTTGCAAATCCAAAAATCAAAGCAATTATTTTGCGCGTTGATTCCGGCGGCGGCTCAGCGCTTGCATCAGGCGAAATTAATGACGCGGTAATCCGCTTAAAGAAAAAGTATAAAAAACCGTTCTATGTATCCATGGGCGGGGCTGCAGCGTCAGGCGGATATTATGTATCCGCAAGCGCTGATAAAATTTTCTCGGATGAACTTACAATAACGGGAAGCATCGGCGTTTTCACAACAAGGCCGAATGTTGATAGCCTGCTTGAACAGCAAAAATTAAAAGTCGAAAACTTTAAGCGCGGCGAGAATTCTGACATCACAACATATTACAGAAAGCTAACGCCTTCTGAAATTGAAATTATACAAAACCTGATCGATTTTTACTATGACCGCTTTGTGGACGCTGTATCCGAAGGCAGAAAACTTTCCCGCGAAGAAGTTGAGCAGGTTGCGCAGGGGCACGTATGGCTGGGAAGCGACGCGATTAACAAAGGACTTGTTGATGAGATAGGCGGATTGTATGACGCGGTTCAGTACGCAAAAAAGAAAACAGGAATGGGAAAGAGGTTCAAGCTGGTTTATTATTCAGTTCCGGGCGGCCAATCTGTATCAGACGTTTTTACCGCAACGGCGCTGCAATATATACAGGCAAACCTGCTGAATCTCGTTTCGCCTGATGGCTCTGATGACAATATTGAGATAAAATACTGACTATGCCTCACCCCCGCCCGCCCATGGCGGGCTTCCCCCTCTCCTACAAGGAGAGGGGGTCAGGGGGTGAGGAGTCCAGAATTCGCGGAACTAAACCTATTGTTCCGCCGTATAACATCTAATTTTGATTTCTGAATTATTTTAACAGTTTTTTATGATCAAATATATTCTGGTTCCGCTGATTTTTGTATTCGCATATTCATTTTCATTTGCACAGACGCAGTACAGAAATATCATGATAACAAATGAAAACAGCCCCGATGAACCGACAGTAGTAATAAACCCTGAAAATACAAATCACATTGTAGCGGCATGTAATATTGACGCTTATTTTTTCAGCTTTGATGGCGGGTACACATGGAGTTCGCGGAAGCTTGAATCTAAATTCGGCGTATGGGGCGACCCATGTCTCGCATTCGATACCAAAGACGACCTGTTTTATTTTCATCTTTCATTGGCTAACGGGTTTAGCAACGATAGGATAGTCTGTCAGAAATCAGAGAACGGAGGAATTACATGGACTGCGGTTGATACAGCGATCGGCCAGAACCCGCCTCATATGCAGGATAAAGAATGGGCATGCATAGATGTTACAAACAGTCTTTACAGGAATAATGTTTATCTTGCCTGGACGCAATGCGGGCAGGGAAACGGCGTTTATGATAAAGAAGGCGGCACACGTAACCCTGAAACCTCGGAGCCGCAGACGGATATATTTTTCTCTTTATCAACAGACGAAGGAATTTCATGGAATCAGCCCAAGATAATCAGCACCGAGCCTGGTAGTCCGTGCACCGATGTGCCGAATACATTGCTTGGCGTAACATCAACCGTTGGCCCCGACGGGCAATTATATGAATGCTGGTCCAGCGGAAAAGGAATTATTTTCAACCGCTCAACCGACGGGGGCGCGACGTGGCTGGAAAAAGCGATTACAATCGACTCATTGCCGGCGGGATTTAAATACAGCATACCCGGAATTTATAGATGTTTCGGATTCCCTTCCATCTCATGCGACAGAACCAGCGGACCGGAACAGGGGAAAATATATGTTTCATGGACAGACCAGAGAAACGGCGCCGAAGATACTGACGTTTGGTTCACTTATTCTTCTGATAACGGAATCACATGGAGCAAAGTGACGAGAGTTAATAACGATCCTGTGAAAACGCAGCAATTCTGCAGTGCAATGACAATTGACCAATCGAACGGACATTTATATTTTCTTTACTATAACAGGCAGGACAAATCATCAAACCTGACAGATGTATTTGTGGCAAGCTCTACTGATGGCGGTTTAACTTTCTCAAATGAAAAGATAAGCGAGTCATCATTCGATCCGGAAGAAAGCACCTTCTTCGGTGATTATATAAGTATTGCAGCTGTCGACGGAATCGTTCGTCCGGTATGGACCCGCCTTGACGGGACCACATCCAGTTTGTGGACAGCGATAATAAATGAAAATTAGCGGCGTAGGGGACACATCTTTGAAAACATTTTCAAAAATAATATTACAACAATATAAATAAAAAATTTTAACGATAAAAAATCACTGAGATGCGTCCCCTACATGCTCCCCCCTTCTTCCGGCAGGCAGACCCTAACAGGGAGATACAGAAGCAGTGTAAGTTTCTTTAAATCGCAACATTCTGCAAAAACATCATCATAACTCTTACCTGTTTTCCGTTAATATAAATTAAAATATTAGCTTGAATGTAAAATCATTATTGAGGATTTTATAACAAAATTTTAATTAAATTATTTAATGAAGAAGATATATTTTACCGTACTTGTTTCAATATTATTTTTACCATCCATATTGTTCAGCCAATCACCTTATACAAATGTGATGATTGACAATTCAGTTCAAAATGGATTCGCTCCTGAAGAACCTTCTATATGCATAAACCCTAAAAATATAAACCAGGTGGTTGGCGGGGCTAATTTAAACCATTCTGATTATTCAACCGATGGCGGCGCAACCTGGGTAACCGGAATAATTACAAATTCATCATGGGGTGTTTGGGGCGACCCGATAATTACAATCGATACAGCAGGTTCATTCTACTACTTCCACCTTGCTGAAGACCCGGGCCTTGGTTTTCCGTATTATGTTGATAGGATCATCGCTCAAAAATCTTCAAACGGCGGAGCAACCTGGAGTAATCCCGGCTCGTTCACAGGATTGAACCTTCCAAAAATCCAGGATAAACATGGAATCGCAATAGATTGGACACATGGGCCCAGAGGAAACTGGATCTATGTTACATGGACTGAATTTGACGATTACGGCACTCCCAATCCAGCCGATAGCTCCAAGATAATGTTCTCGCGTTCAACGGATGCAGGACTCACATGGTCGACTCCATACAGGCTTAGCAGGCGCGGCGGAGATTGTATGGATGGTGATTATACCACAGAAGGGGCTGTGCCCTGCATAGGACCAAATGGCGAGCTCTACGACGCATGGGTAGGGCCATCCGGCGTAAATAGTTTTTCGATATTTTTCGACAAGTCTACTGACGGCGGAACCACCTGGCTCCCAAACAACATGATAATCGGATCTCAGCCCGGAGGCTGGGATTACCTGATCAGCGGCCTGCAAAGATGCAACGGATTGCCGGCTACAGCCTGCGATGTAAGTAATGGCCCATTCAGGGGAAATATATATATTAACTATACCGATAGCGCGGGCCCAAGTGATCACGATGTGAAAATATTAAAGTCAACCAATGGCGGTGTGAACTGGAGTTCGCCTATAAGAGTTAACGATGATGCGCCGGGAAAAGAACAATTCCAATCATGGATGACAATCGACCAGGTAACCGGAATTATTTATGTTGTTTTTTATGACAGAAGAAATTATACCACCGCTAACACCGATGTATATTTGGCTCACTCAACAGACGGCGGAAATACGTGGATAAATGAAAGGATAAGCGCAAGTCCGTTTTTACCGACGTCGGGCACATTTTTTGGCGACTATATCGGAATTTCAGCGGCAAGCGGCCGGGTGAGGCCTATGTGGACGCGCCTTTCCGGAAGCCTTAGCGTGTGGACGGCATTGATTGAATTTCCTGTTGGCGTTAATACGTCAAACAACCAGGTTCCGGAAACATTTGCTTTGCAGCAGAATTATCCAAATCCGTTTAATCCTTCTACAAAGATCAGATATGATATTCCGAAACAATCTTCGGGCGAAACAACATTAAAAGTTTATGACCAGCTTGGCAGAGAAGTTGCTACTTTGGTAAATGAAAAACTCAATCCCGGTTCATATGAAATTAATTGGGACGCCGCAGATTATGCCAGCGGAGTTTATTATTACAAATTGGTTTCAGGTTCATTTACCGAAACCAAAAAAATGGTGTTGGTAAAATAAAACGGTTTTCTGTAGGGGACGCATCATTCGTCCCCTACAGCTATTATTACTCTTTTCAAGCCTTAACAAATCATTTGGCATATTTACAAATTATTATCTTGAATATACATATCTAATTTAGGATTTTTGTATAATTCAGAGCGTAGAACCTTGTTCAAAACTAATTGCTGAAAGCTATGAAAACAACTCTTCTTTTTGTTATTGCCTTTACAATTTCTTTTAATTTTTTATATAGCCAGTCGCAATATACTAATGTGATGATAAGCAATCAGAACTCACCACACGAAGTTTCTATTTGCGTCAATCCTAAGAACGTAAATCAGTTGACAGCTGGATCAAATTTAAATAACTCATATTTTTCCACAAACGGCGGAACAACATGGAACATTGGTACCATATCCTCGTCTTACGGAGTTTGGGGCGATCCGGCTCTAACTGTAGACACAGCCGGAAATTTTTATTATGTGCATCTTTCCGAATTTCAATATTTAGACAGAATTGTTATCCAGAAATCAACTAATGGCGGAATCAATTATAGTGATGGGACCTATACCGGCCTGAGCTTTCCACAACAGGAAGACAAGGCATGGACTTGCGTGGATTTTACACATGGTTCCAAGGGCAACTGGATTTACGTAACATGGACAAGATTTGACTTATACGGCTCGCACAATTATCAAGATAGTTCTAATATCATGTTTTCAAGGTCAACTGATGGAGGTTTAACATGGAGCGTTCCCGTAAGGATTAACCAGGTAGCCGGCGATTGCGTTGATAGCGATGACACCCAGGAAGGCGCCGTGCCCTGCATAGGCCCCAACGGTGAAGTATATGTGAGCTGGGCGGGACCGCTTAGCCATAACGTCCCTCGGCTTTTCTTCACGAAATCAACTGACGGCGGCAGCACATGGCTTGCAAACAATGTTATTGTGGGCATACAGGTTGGAGGATGGGACTATGATATCAGCGGATTAGTCAGAGCCAATGGATTACCTGTAACGTGCTGTGATGTAAGCAACGGATCATACAGGGGAAACATTTATATTAATTATACAGATAGCGTAGCTCCCGGGGATCACGACGTTAAAATAATAAAGTCAACAGACGGCGGATTAAACTGGAGCGCACCGATAAGAGTTAACGATGACCCTGCCGGTAAAGAACAGTTTTTTACATGGATGACAATCGACCAGACTACTGGTTTCCTTTATACAGTTTTCTATGACAGAAGAAATTATTCTGACGCGAACACCGATGTTTTTCTGGCGCGTTCTACCGATGGCGGCGACACCTGGATAAATGAGAGAATTAGCGCAAGTCCTTTTGCTCCAACTTCCTTTACTTTCTTTGGCGACTATAACAACATAACAGCCGCTCATGGAAGAGTCAGGCCAATATGGACTCGCCTTTCACCAAACCAGCTTAGCATATGGACCGCTTTGATAGATTTCCCAATCGGGATTAACCCCATAAGCAGCCAAATCCCGAAGTCGTTTG
>CAZMRG010000160.1:0-2116 GCA_964568655.1 uncultured Ignavibacteriales bacterium
CGGCTTTTCTTGCCGTTCCTATATTTTTTATATCGGCCATATCGCTCTTCATTAGTTTTTCATAGTCATCGTACAACGGGAGTTCCCATACTCTTTCGTATGTTTTTTCGCCGGCGCTGAATATTTTCTTTATCAATTCTTCTTCATTGCCCATTACGCCTGCGCAGGTATTGCCAAAGCAAACAACTGCGGCTCCTGTTAAAGTAGCAACGTCAATTACAGCCTTTGGCTTGTAGTTTGCCGCATAGCCAAGCGCATCGGCTAATATCAGCCTGCCTTCAGCGTCAGTGTTATCAACTTCTATTGAAATGCCGTTATAGCTGGTGATAATATCGCCCGGCTTAATAGCGTTGCCGCTCGGCATATTTTCGGTGCAGGGGACAAGGCCAATTACATTTACTCTGAGCTTCAATCTTGAAACAGCCTCAAACGCTCCAATAACCGCCGCTGCGCCGCACATATCCATTTTCATGGCTTCCATGCCCGCTCCCGGCTTTAATGAAATTCCGCCTGAATCAAATGTAACGCCTTTGCCAACAAGCACAACGGGCTTCTCTGATTTTGAGCTGCCGAAGTATTGCAGTATTAAAAATCTCGGAGGGTTTGCGCTGCCCTGACCCACTCCTGATAACCCGCCCATTCCAAGCTGCTTGATTTTCTTTTCATCGTAAACTGTGACACTGTAACCTGCTTTTGTAGAGGATTTCTTTACTAACTCCGCGAATTTATCAGGATACAATGAATTTGAAGGTTCGTTGCCAAGGTCCCTTGCCATGAAAACAGCGTCGCAGATGATCTTTGAATCTTTTACGATATCGCTTATTTCCTTAGTGAACTTGGGAGAGTCTGTAAAGAATACTATTTCTTCAAGAGGCTGGAAATCGGCTTTCTCTGAATGCTTTTTGATCTGGTATTGCGAAAGAAGAACGCCCTCTGCGATAGCCTGCATAATATCATAAACCGAATAATTAACTATCGATTTTATGAGAGCTAGGTCCGGAACTTCAAATCCGCCTGAATTCAGTTTAAGCTTATTGAATCTTTTAGCGGCGGCGGAATAAGCCAATCTCAGTTTTTCTAATGTTATTTCTTTAGAATTTCCAAGTCCTGCTATCAAAAGCCTCTTAGCTTTTATATCGGCATTTATATATGCCATAGTAGATTCGCCGATATTGCCTTTGAAATCGGCGCTCTCTATTAACGTGGCAAGTTCGCCTTTAAATAAAGTATTCAGCCAGTGAAGTTTTGTATCACGTGAGTCCTCGAAAGTGAAAGATGCAACAGCATCGGTCTTAACATCCTTAATTTTCTTAATCTCGAATTTAAGTTTCATTTATCTCTCCGCCTATCTATTATAATAATTTTTAAAGATTAATTCTAATTTGTTAAAAATCTTTTTGATCTTAAAACTACTTCGTCCCTGACCTGTTCAAACGAGCCGCTCGGAACAAATGCGCCTGCCGCGTTCACATGTCCGCCGCCGCCAAATTCTTTTGCGAGTTCGTTCACCTTTATATTATCGTTCGAACGGAAGCTTAATTTAATCCCCTTTGGCGTTTCCAGTAAAACTACGCTTACCTTAACTCCGTCAACGCTCATTAGATTCGCGCTAAAACCATCGGTATCCATTTCATCGGTTCCGGTCTCGGCAAAATCATTTCTCTTTAAAGACGAATAGACCAGTGCGCCATCGTAAGCGCTTTCAATGTTATTTAAAAACCTGGCCAAAAGCTTAAGCCTTCCCGGAGTTGAGCGGTTATATACTTCCGTATATATTTCATACGGGTCCACTCCTATCTTGATCAGTTCAGCGGCTATCCCGTGAGTTTCAGCCGATGTTCTCGGGAACCGGAAAGAACCGGTATCGGTCATAATGGCTGTATAAAGAGCTACTGCCATTTCCTTGTCTACTAAATCCGGTCCAATTTTTTCAAAGAACTTAAATAAAATTTCTCCTGTGGCAGGTGAATCTGTATCTGAAATAAACAGGTCAAACCCGTTTTGGTTAATGCCCGCATGATGATCAATACAAACTTTTTTCGCGGCGCTTGATCTTACAAACGGCTCCATTGTCCTTATTCTTGAATATTCGTTCGTATCAAGAATCAGGATAACG
>CAZMRG010000160.1:2216-7139 GCA_964568655.1 uncultured Ignavibacteriales bacterium
CGGCTCCATTGTCCTTATTCTTGAATATTCGTTCGTATCAAGAATCAGGATAACGTCGGCATTTTTTATTATTTCATTATGTTTGGATTCATCGAATTTTTCAATCACGTTCCCTTTATCAAGGAATGTGTAATTGTACGGCGTTTCAGAAAAATTGATGATTTTTGCGTTTTTCCCGGTTTTTTTAAGGTATATGTAAAAAGCTATCTCGCTGCCTATTGAATCGCCATCCGGATTTACATGGCTTGTTATTACGAAATTTTTACTTTCCCCGATTAACTCTACTATATTTTCGAACATTTACACACATAAAATTTAAATATAAACAAAAAATAATAAAATAGCAATAATATGCTAATTTTTTTGTAGTAATAATTTAAGAATATTATTGTACTTAAAAGAGAGGAGTAAATGGGGTGTTTAATCTGAAAAATTACACAAAGGCTTTTCCTGAAACAGCCTGTTTGCAGTCCGCGGATGTTGGCACATATGTACTGTAATCAGCTTTCCACTCCCTGGCTGAGATCTGAATTAACGCCTTCACAAATTCATCTATTTCTTCTTTTGTATTATATATGCCGAGCGAAAGTCTTACCGCGCCCGGCAGATCGTTCTTATCGCCTCTGAGCAGCCTTTCTTTGAACAATTCGGGATCTGTCTTAATCAAAAATCCCAGATAAGGATGCGCGCAGAAACAACCGTTACGCGTGGCTATTGCAGATTCATAATTAAGAATGGTGGAAACCAAACTATGATTTAATCCGCTGATATTAAATGTCACAACGCCAAGCCGGTCTTTAGGAGAAACATTTCCCAGCAATTCTATGCCGGGGACTTCCTTGAATCTCTTCAGCGCGTATTCGGTTAGTTCAACTTCATGCTCGCGGATATTATCCATCCCGATCTCTGTAAGGAATTTCAGCGACTCAGCCAGCGCAATAGCTCCGGCAATATTGGGCGTGCCGCCCTGATGGCGTTCGGGGGATTTATCAAAATATACTTCGTCAGGAGTTACATATAACACAGTTCCTCCGCCGGGAATATACGGGTCAGCTTCATCCATTAAGTCGCGTGGACCGAATAAAAACGCCGAGCCAAACGGCGCGTATGCTTTATGCCCTGCAGCTGCGAGAAAATCTATATGTTCCGCGTCATCATTAGGTTTTACATCAATGCTTCTGTGAGCAAGCAGCTGAGCGGCATCTACAAGAATTTTAGCGCCATGTTCATGAGCCATCCTTGCTATTTTGTGAATATCAGGCATAAATCCTGTTAGGTTTGATGCGCCTGTTATTGCAACAAGCTTAACTTTATTTGATTTGAGCTTTTGGTCAAGGTCATTCATGTCGATTGTGCCGTCGGGGTGCAAACCAAAATGCACAACTTTGGAGCGCTTTCGGTGCGGCAGATCGTTTGAATGATGTTCCATTAACGAAACAAGCGTAATGCCTTCCTTTTCAGTCATGATGCTGGAGGCAATATCCAGAGCTGTAGTTGTGTTTGATGTTAACACAACTTCGTTCTTGGATTTATCCGCTTTGATGAAATTAAATATGGTTTCGTAAACGTTATCGAACAGTTCGGATGATATCATTGAAAGGAAATGCTTGCCGCGGTGTACGTTTGAATAATAATATTTCAGAAAATCGATGTATTTGTTTAAAACGCGGTTAGGGCAGTGGGTCGAGGCGCCGTGGTCAAAATAGATAAGCTTACACGGCACATCGCAGCCATAGACCGTGAAACACTGCTGCGTTATGGGGTACTCTTTCCTGACTTCGTTAATATCAAACATTTGCAAATTTAGGGATAATGGAACTTTGATGCAAGTGGTGGTAAAAATGCATGGAATACATATGAATAAAGTGAAGTAAAAAAACGCACCATTTGAAAAATGGGGAAACGGATGATATTATTTTGAATATACAAAAAATCCGTCAAGTACTTTATTCCATTCGGCCTTTTCTTCACGCAAAAGTGCGCCAGTATAAAAATAATTGCCTATACAATCTAATCCTGTCTTATCCCTGAGATTCAGAAATGCATATTTAAATCCTGAATGTTCAACAGAATATTCCAAAGTAAACTCAGGTTCAACTCCTAATTCACTTTGATAACTTGTTAATATGATTGAATATACTTTGTTTCGATAAGTATCATATAAAGCATCATCTAATGAGTATACGTTTTTTAGAAAATCACCCCGCTGTTTACTGAATTCAATGTGTTTAAATCCCCTACAGGCGCTGAAATTATCTGCCCAAATGATAATTTTCTTTCCCGGATATTTTTTTTCAACCAGCCAAATTAGATTATCTGTTTTACCTGTATTAAGCTTATTTAGCGCATCTATGTAATTAAGTTTTAGTTCATTATAATATAGATTGCTTTGTATGAGTCCCCTGATCACATGCAACCAAAACTCTCTGTCAAGATCTGAAAATTCCGGATAGTCCTGTTTATTTACCCTTTCTAAAAGTGTATCCAAAAAATTAACATTATATTTGATAATACCACTATCAGGATAAGATGGAGCAAATGGATTTGGATCAAGAGACCTGATAATTTTTATCAGCCGTTCATTTTCGTCGTTTGTTTTTAATAGATTCAGCCTATTCACATCAGCTATGAAATCTTCATGCTTAAAGCTTGACAGCCCATTACCGATACCCGCGAAGATCAATGGATTTTTGCTGTTTAAAGTATTTTGAAGATATTTTATGAATGCCTCATAAGCACAGTTTCCACTTTTAAAAGCCGGTAAGGAACCCAATGCCAAACTGATACTCGAATTGTAATCATTATTTTGCTTAGTTAACTCCCATCCTTTAGCGCAATCATAAAAACTATTTTCGAAAGCAATAACATCGAAGCCGCATTTTTCATGCAGAAATTTTACAAGCTTTGTCTTGCCTGAAAAAGATACGGTATCAATATTACCATAATCGCCAAGCAAAACAATTTTTACTGAATCATCTTCCAGGATATTTTTCAGAAATAACAGGTCTGAATCATTACTCTGAATATTTACAGAGCTAATTTTATAAGCAGCTTTATCAAGACAGTCTGTGTGCTGCGATGTGAAATCTGAACTGCAGTTTGTAAACATTGAAAATAAAATAAGAGATGCGATTCTGAATTTTTTCATAGTCTAATTTTATATAGTTATTCAAGATTAACAGAAAATCAACTATTGTAATAATTATATGAACATTCTAGAATATGATAAACATCAAAAAACCCGCCATTTACAGCGGGTTCTTGGAAAAAATAAATATAAACTTTTATGCAGTCTGCAACTGCGCATCAAGTTTTTGCGCGATTGCGGTTTTGGGCACTGCGCCGATGATCTGGTCAACTACTTTTCCGCCGTTAAAGAACAGCAATGTCGGAATGCTTCTAACGCCGTACTGCACAGATACGTTAGGGTTGTTGTCAACGTCAACTTTACCCACTTTTACTTTGCCCTGGTATTCGCCCGCAAGCTCTTCTATAAAAGGAGCTATCATTTTGCACGGCCCGCACCATACGGCCCACAAGTCTATTAAGACCGGGATATCTGATTTTAAAACTTCCTGTTCAAAGTTGGCGTCTGTTATTTCAATTGGATGCATTTAAGTATGTACTCCTTTTTGTTCGGTTAATTTCCTTAAAATAAAATAATTATTGTTAGTTTACAATTACATTTTCACTTCCGAATATTCCTTCAAGAACTTTTTTAGCGTACTCATCATAATTAATTTTTACGCCGGGAAGTTCCATCATGGTCCCGTCTAAATTAATAAACAAACTTGAGTTCCCGCCATTGCGCGAAGCCAGCAGTTTGATTTCTTTCAATTTATCTGATTCGAAACCGTTTGAACGAATTCTGATAGTAATTTTCTCAATTACTTCATTATTTTGCCCGTTATTTGATTTTTTCACGAGAGGTCTTATGTCATCTACAAGTAGTTTGATTGAATCCCCGTTTTCCTCCGGTCTGCCGGTTACCATTACAATAGCGTCATTTTGAAGGATTTCCCTGTTCTTATCGAACACTTGCGGGAACACCACGCATTCGCCCATTCCGGTGAAATCCTCGAGCGTGAATACGCAGAAGCGGTTGCCTTTTTTGCTTTGCTTAACTTTCAGATCGGTAATTATGCCGCACATTCTTACCGAAGATAGCTTTGAAACATCAACCCCTTCGGCTTCGCTGTCGCTTACATCGCCGAATTTTAAAGTCGAGTTCTTGTTCAGTTCATTTTCATAGTCAGCAAGCGGATGCGAGCTTATGTAAAGCCCCAAAACTGATTTTTCATGCGAAAGTTTTTCGCGGTCCGACCAGTCATCATAAGCACGTTCGGGATCCATGACTGTGTCTTTGATAGCTGTACGCGATTTCCCGCCGCCGAATAAGGATGATTGTCCCGCCTGTTCGGATTTCTTATTGCTGAATTTCTGCAGGACAGGTTCATAATAATCGAATAGCTTTCTCCTGTTGTGGTCAAGAGAATCAAACGCTCCGGCAAAAATAAGCGATTCAAAAGTTTTTTTGTTAACAACCCTTGGGTCAATTTTACAGCAGAAATCTACAAAGTTCTCAAATGGCCCGTGCGTATTTCTTTCTTTAATAATATTATCTACAGCGGCTCTGCCGACATTTTTAATAGAGGAAAGTCCAAATAATATTTTATTTTCTTCGCTGTCATCAATTGTGAAATCGGAGTAACATTTATTTATATCAGGCATGCTAAGCTGAATTTTCATCCTCTTGCACTCATGAATAAGCAGCACCATTTCTTCAGTATCATCTTTCCTGCAGTTCAAAAGCGACGTCATGAACTCAAGCGGGTAATGTGTTTTCAGGTACGCTGTATAATAAGCCAGAATTGAATACGCAACGCTGTGAGATTTGTTGAAGCCGTAATCGGCGAACTTTAA
>CAZMRG010000161.1:0-7092 GCA_964568655.1 uncultured Ignavibacteriales bacterium
TTTCCCTTTCGAAATCCGGGTACTGTCGCCTTTTTCTGAAATTTGCTGAAAGCTTTCTCAAAGTGAGTGGCTAAATCTGCATAAGGAATCTCAAACTCGACTTCCTGGTTGCATTGGTCAACTGTATTTATCTTAAATTCCATCAGTTTATATGAATTAAAAGACGAATATAGCTTTATTTCAATCGGCTTTCAATGTATTTAAACATAAATCCCTGCGAAATCGGGATCTAGTGATAGTATTTAAAGAACATTAATAATTTAGACGTTTATAATGTCATTTTGTTTTATTCTTTTGGAGATGTGGCTAGCGATATGAATTTTAGAAGAGTAAGATAATTCAGTCAATATGGCGCCAGATTCCCGCATACGCGGGAATTTACAGAGTCTTTAGATTTCTTATTCAAATGTTTTTCGGTAAATTTGCTTCAATATGAACAAGAAATTTCAGTTACTTAAACCGGAATCCAGTAAACTGGCAATTGGTTTGCTTTCCGGTACTTCTGTTGATGGAATTGATGCAGTCCTGGTAATGCTCTCGGGCTCAGGCATCAAAACCAGGATCAAAGTATTGGATTTCGTAACATATAAGATTCCCAATATTGTTAAAGCAGCTGTATTGAAGAATTCTTCGGTTCGGACTGCCAGAATTGATGAAATTTGCAGACTGAATGTTATTTTAGGTAAGCTTTTTGCTGATTCTGCAATTAAGATTTGCAGGAAAAATAATATTAAACCCTCACAAGTTGATTTTATCGGTTCCCACGGACAAACAATTCATCATTTACCTAAACACGGGAAGTTTCTTGGATTCAAACAGAAGTCAACTCTCCAGATCGGAGATCCCTCCGTAATAGCTAATCTAACCGGAATAACAACAGTTGGCGATTTCAGAACTGCTGATTGTTCCATTGGCGGGGATGGCGCTCCTCTAGCGCCATATTTGGATTATATTCAATTTGCGAGCAAAACTTTAAACAGAGCCTTGCTTAATATTGGCGGCATATCAAATATAACGATTTTGCCTAAAAATTGCAGAAAATTAGATGTTTTAGCATTTGATACAGGACCGGGTAATATGCTAATAGATGGAATTGCAAATAAGTTATTCCACAAACCATTTGACAAAAATGGAGCATATGCTAAAAAGGGGAGAATCAACATCCCGTTGATGAATTGGCTTAGAAATGATAAGTATTATCGTGAAAAACCTCCAAAATCAACCGGTAGGGAACATTATGATGAACATTTTTTGACAAGACTTCTTAAAATCTCTGAGGGTATCAGCAACTTTGATATAATCAGTACTGTTACTGAATTTACAGTGTATTCAATTTGGTATAATTACGAACTGTACCTTAAAAGAAAAACTAAGATTGACGAGCTTCTAATAAGCGGCGGTGGGGCTAAGAATCCAATTATCGTAAACGGCATAAAAGATTATTTTAAAGGAGTTAAAGTAAAGCATGTAAACCAGTCCGGCATAAATATTGACAACAAAGAAGCTGTTCTTTTTGCTGTACTTGCAAATGAATGCCTTACCGGGAATTCAGCAAATATGCCATCAGTAACTGGTGCGAAGAGAAATGTTGTTTTGGGAAAAGTGTGTTTGGCGTTGAATTAGAGCCTGTTCCCTCGAAAGCGGGAATCTCAAAATCTAATAATTAATAAGATTACCGCCTACGCGGGGATTGGGAAAAAAATGAACTTCACTGATAAAATATCAATAGTAACTGGCGGAACAGGAGCCCTCGGCAGGGTTATTGTAAAGAAATTTGTTGAAGCAGGGATGAAGGTTTATTTGCCTGTGCAATCAATTGAGAACTTCAAAAAAGTATTTGATAACTCTCTCGATAAAGAAGGCGGATTTAGTCTGCGCAAAATATACGCGTTGCCCTGCGACGCATCAAATGAATTTGAAGTCAGGGGGTTCGTTGAAGATGTTATTAAACTGGCGGGGAGCGTAGACTATCTGGTAAACACAGTTGGCGGATTTCATCCAAAACGAATGGTCGCAGATACCGATTCGGAGCTTCTTGAAAAGCAGCTAAAGTTAAACTTCTTTAGTACGTTTTATTTCTCGCAAGCCTGTTTAAAGCATATGATACAGAACAATTATGGAAGGATAGTGTCGATAGGTTCAAAACAGGCAATTGAATTGACAACCGGAAAGTTTGCTTATTCATTTTCTAAGGCGGGGGTTGTTAACCTTATGCAGACAATAGCCGAAGAATATAAAGATTCAAATATAACAGCAAGCGTTATTATCCCGAGTATAATTGATACTCCGGCTAACAGAGAATCTATGCAGAACCAGGATTTTTCAAAGTGGGTGGCGCCTGAGGATATCGCTGAAACAATACTCTTTCATCTATCTGATAGCGCAAAGTCTGAACGCGGAAATATAATTAAGATGTACGGAAGAGTTTAATTAAGAATTATGAATTGAGAATTACGAATTAATTTTTTGTAATTATAAAGTTTTCTAAAGCGGAATTGTTATGATCTCTCTGATTTTTGAATTTTATATTATTTCAAATGGATTACGATAAAAGTAATATTGATAAAATCCAACAACTAAGATCTGTATTAGAAGTAAATTTGAAGTGTAGTGAAAAAATTCTTAATTTTTTCAAAGGGAAAAAGGATGACCATTTACAATATGCGAAGTTATTAGCCTCTCCATTTGGTTCTTACTTAACGCTAGCATGTAATATTCACTTTTTCGAAGCAATTACTATTTTTTATACTATATTATTCCATTTAAAGAAGGAAATCTCACCTTTTAACAATGTTAATTTAAAAACCGAACAGAAGATAGAGCTAGATGCGATAAAAAGAAATTTTAAAACTAAAGGTTTTCAAAAGTTCAGGCATAATATCATCTCTCACAAAAATAAGGAAATTCTATTAAACCCTTTTATGATAATTTTACACCCTATTGATGAAGATTATTCCGAAGAATTGAATACAATGTTTTTGAGATTCTCAAAGTGGATGTATATGACATTTGATGACTTAACAACATTTGCAAATACCGTTGTTATTACCCATGCTTTACAAAAAATAATAAATAAATTTGATGTTCTAAGTCCGTGAAACGTTCCTGAATTTATTTATTCCGCAATCAACAATCCGAGCTCCGCAATCTTAATAGTTGTAAGAAATCTGCAATATCTTCAAATAACCGTCGCTGGAACATAACAATATATACTTCCCGTTAATAACAGCTATCCGGTTAATTGAAGCTCCTTCGTTATCATAAACGCCGGCGTATAAGTAACTCCTGGCATCTTTATTGTAAAACGCCTGGATCGTATTATCATCATTAACCCATGCATAATAATTTGATACTACAACCTGTTTGGAAGATTTTCTGGAAAAGATATTTGTTACCCAACGCGGAGAAGAAGGGGTTTCAATATTAAGCACCTGTACGCCTGTTGCGCCCTGACTTATATAAGCGAAATTATCCTGAACAAAAACGTCATTGAAATTCGTTCCCATAAAATAAGTGCCGACTACAGGAAGCTTAACAGGGTCAGTATAATCAATTATTTCAAAGTGTGCATTTGAACTGGTAATATATACGCTTTGTCCTTTTATGAACATAGAATTTGGATCGCCGAATATGATCTGGTTTCCTTTCAGGATCGGCATCTCAGGATTTTTTATGTCATATACAAATAACCCCAGGTCGCTTCTGAGAAGAAACAGGTACCCGTTCAAAACGCAAAGTTTAGAAATAGCATTTTGAGTATCAAAATAACCTCTGTCTAAAGGCGGATTTGCGGTCAGATCAAATATCTTTATCCTCCCATTTGAAAGAAAATACCCGTATCGCGAGGTAAACGCCATCGCGTCAACGCCGCCAATACTGGCGAAATTGATCTGGTCTTTTATATCTCCCGGATCGGCTACATTGAAACGGCTTATAGTCATTCCTGCAAGTATATATGCTTTGTCGTCAAGAATCTGAACATCTACCGGCTGGTTCCCAAACTGGAATTTATTCAATAGCGAGATCTTAACGTCATAAATTGAATTATCGGAGGCACGGGCGAATTGCAGGCCGGATACAATCAAAAAAACAATTAAATAAAGGATTTTTGAGCGAACAGCAATATGATTATTCATGATATTTTACTCAATAGTTCTGAAACAAATAGGGAATTTAATTAATCATTAAATGCGTATAATATCAATACACAAAAGCAGCGAAATGCAATTTAATTAAGCAATTTTTTCATGCTATTTATTGCAATTCCAATATTTTCAACTGAATTTGCATATGAGAATCTTAAGTAACCCTCTCCAAATTTTCCAAAAGCAGTCCCGGCAAGGCATGCAACGCCAGCCTCATACATTAATTTATCAGCAAGGTCTTTGGAACTAAGGCTTGTGCCTGTAATATTGGGAAATGCGTAAAAGGCTCCGTCAGGAAGCGTGCAGGAAAAGCCCTTCACTTCATTTAAACCTTTTACTATTACATCGCGGCGTTTTTTGAATTCAGCAACCATTTCGTCAACTGCGTCCTGGGGGCCTTCCAGAGCTTCAATGCATGCTTTCTGAACAAAAGCATTAGTACATGAGTTGCTGTTAACCATTAATTTTGAAATGATGGGAACAAGGTCCGTACTCATAACGCCGTAGCCCGCTCGCCAGCCCGTCATCGCATAGGTTTTTGAAAAGCCGTCAAGTATGATCGTCCTTTCTTTGAATCCGGGGATCTTGCTAATGGAATATACTTCCGCTCCGTCATACATAATGCGCGAATATATTTCATCAGACAATATGTAAGTATCCCTGTCTTTTAATATGTCAGCTATGGCTTCAATATCAGCTTTTGGAATAGTTCTGCCTGTTGGGTTGCCGGGGGTATTAATGATTACAAGCTTAGTTTTATTAGTTACCAGTCTTTCAAATTCTTTTAGATCAATTTTAAAACCGTTTTCTTCTTTCAAATGGATTGGAACGGCTGTGCCTCCTGAAAAATTGATCATAGATTCATAAATAGGGAAGCCTGGATTGGGATATATAACTTCATCGCCTTTGCCAATAAGAGCCAGCATAAGAAAGAACATGATCGGTTTTGCGCCTGGGGTCATAACAACATTTTCAGCAGTGAAGTCCATTTGCCGCGTGTTCGACACATATTTGGCGATAGCGTTTCTTATATCCATACTGCCCGGAGCCGGAGTGTAATGTGTATCGCCTGCCTGGATCGACCTGATCGCGGCGTCGCAAATGTTTTGCGGAGTTGTAAAATCAGGCTCGCCGATCTCAAGATGAACTATCTTCTTTCCTTCGGCTTCAAGTTTTCGCGCTTTGGCAAGCACTTCGAAAGCTGTTTCCGTTCCTAGTCTGTGTGTTCTTTCGGCTAGCTGAATCATTGTTTTCCTTTTTAGCTTCTAATTTATAAGTCCTTTTAATTTCGAATTGCGGATTGTCAATTTCGGATTAAAAAAACTAAAAAAGTTATTTCTTTTGTTTGGCAGTTTTCCCGCTTTGGGTAAATATTGCCGTTAACTCACTTGCTTCCTTCATAATCTCTGAAAGCTTAGGTTCAGATATTAAGGCTGAATCCTTAATTAATTCAAGCCAGAATAATGTTTCATCAGCTTCTTCTTCAACTATTGTGATTTTAGAAATGAAATCAGCTCTGGACCGAGCGCGGCATAATGCCCTGTAATTAGCTCCAACTGAAGTCCCTGATCTTAGAATTTGCCGTGCGATAATATTACCTGTTCTATTGTTTGGAAACGAATCTGCTAATTTTATTATTCTTAATGCAAATTGTTTTGTTCTTAATTTTAAATCTATACTATTCATACAAAATTTATCTACAATGAAAAGTAATTTTATTTTGAGCTTTTGCTTTTTGTTTTCATTTCGCAATTGACAATCCGAAATTCGAAATCAAGTGACTCCCAAATATGCTTTTCGGACTTCGGGGTTTGATTCAAGATCTTTTGTTGGGCCTTCCAAAATAATATTTCCTGTTTCAAGAACATATCCATAACTTGCTACAGATAGCGCAAGATTTGCGTTTTGTTCAACCAGCAAAATTGTTGTTCCGAGAGTTTTATTTACTTCGACTATTTTTTCAAATATTGTTTTTACAAGAATTGGCGCTATTCCAAGAGAGGGCTCGTCTAAAAGAAGTAATCTGGGTTTAGACATAAGCGCCCTTGATATCGCAAGCATTTGCTGCTCGCCGCCGGATAAAGTGCCTCCCGGTTGTTTTATCCTTTCCTTCAATCGCGGGAATATGGAAAATACAAAATCCATATCCTTTTGAAGATTATTCTTATCCTTCCTTAAGTAAGCGCCCATATCAAGGTTTTCTTTCACAGAAAGATTTGAGAATATGAGCCTTCCTTCAGGAACCTGCGATATGCCCATTTCTACAATTTTGTGCGCCGGCAGATTTGTGATATCTTTATTTTCATAAAAAACTTTTCCTGCAGAAGATTTTACTATACTCGAAATAGCTCTAAGTGTTGTAGTTTTACCAGCTCCGTTAGCGCCAATTAAAGTAACTATAGAGCCTTCAGCTACATTGATAGATAAGCCTCTGATAGCTTTAATTGCGCCGTAGTTTACAACAAGCCCTTCAACTTTTAGCATATTATTTCTTCACCTCTTCGCCTAAGTATGCCAAAATAACTTTGGGGTCTTTCTGAATTTCTTCGGGTTTACCTTCAGCAATTTTTTTACCGTAATCAAGAACAAATATTCTTTCACAAATCCCCATCACCACGCTCATGTCATGCTCAACCAGTAAAATTGAGATTTTAAATTTCTCCTTGACCGTTTGAATAAGTTTCATCAGGTCTTTCTTTTCTGAAGGATTCATTCCCGCGGCAGGCTCATCAAGCAGCAGCAATTGTGGTTTAGTAGCAAGAGCTCTGACAATTTCGAGCTTGCGTTGTTCGCCGTAAGGCAGGTTCTTTGCATAGTCATCTGAATCAACATGCAGGTCGAACATTTCAAGAAGCCTGTCTATATCTTCGTCTATTTCATTTTCTTCTTTGAAATAACTTCCAGGCTGAATTACAGAGCTCACTAATCTTGATTTGCAGGATTTGTT
>CAZMRG010000162.1:0-7087 GCA_964568655.1 uncultured Ignavibacteriales bacterium
ATGAATTCGGAAATGAGCTTGGCGGCGATACAACCGACTGGTGCACTAATGACTCGGGTGGTCTGATATTCAATGCAGCATACCCCAATCCTACAGTTAGGTCCGTGAACCTGAGTTTTTACGTTCCTGACTTTGATACAGTTATGCTTTACTTTCTAAAAACACAAACCGATACAACAATTTTTTTCAAAAGTCCTGTCAATCCCGGCGCTTACACTATTCAGGTATATGATTCAACGGACCAGTACAAAAACACATACCAGTGGGCTTATATAAAATCAAAGCGTTACTCACCGGGCGCTGCATGCAGGTTCTACGGCGATATTAAATTTGAAGAATAAACAGGGTTTCCGCGTTACTTATTTTATTTCAGGATAATGAAGACAATTTCTGTATTTGGCGCCAGCGGTAAAACAGGCTTGTGTGTTGTAAAGCAAGCTCTTGCAAATTCTTATAAAATTAATGCGCTATGCAGGAACCCTGACGCAATACCTTTCAAAAATACTTCACTAAAAATATTCACAGGCAGCCTTCTTGATAAGATTGTAGTGCATAAAACAATTGAAGGTTCGGATGCAGTGATATGCGTTTTCGGGCCAATGAAACCCTATAATGATATTTTCTGCGCCGAGGCGACTGAAAATATTATCACAGCAATGCTCTCTCTCGGAATCCGTAGATTGATCTGTCAAACCGGCGCATTGATCGGGAAAACCCCGGTTCGAAGAAGTCTGTTCATGAGATTTTTGATGAAGACATACAACGGGAAGTTTCCGGAAAGCGCCCGCGACAGGGATATGCAGGAGGAATTAATAATGAAAAGCTCAATGGACTGGACAATTGTAAAACCTCCAAGACTTTCAAATGGTAAAAGAAAAGGAAAATATTCCACCGGGGAAAATCTTAAAGTATCTGCTTTTTCATCTGCTACCAGGGAAGATGCCGCTGATTTTATTCTTTCTCAGCTGGAGTCTGATAACTACTTAAAAAAATTGCCAATAATAAAAAATTAGCATAAAAACGTAACTCGAAGCGCTGCTTCGAGTAGTCCGGGCAGTCCTCCTAAGGCGGGCAAGCGCCCGGACTTACATCTACTTCAAATTCTTTTCAAAAAACTTATCTATTCTTTTGTATTGGTCCAGCCAGCTGGATTGAAGATGGAAGCCGTGATATTCTTTTGGATAGAACATCACATCAAAATCTTTTTTAAGCTCAATTAGTTTTTGAGTAAGCTGAACCATATCCTGGAAGAACACGTTATCATCCAGCATTCCGTGAATAAGAAGCAGAGGGACCTGAAGATTCTCTGCGTATGTTATCGGCGAACACTCATCATAATATTTTGCATTATCCTTATCGTTGTAATCGCCGAGTCTGCCCGCAGTGAACCACCAGTTACTGTAATAATAATATTTCCAGTTTGATACAGCACGGAGCGCTACGCCGCATTTAAATATTTCGGGATGTTTAAAAAGCGCCATGAGCGTTACGAATCCGCCATAGCTGCCACCGTAAATTCCAACTTTATCTTTATTAATATACCCAAGAGAGTTCAGATAATTTACCCCGCTTATGTAATCGGATACTTCCCAATAGCCTAAGTTGCGGTTTGTTTCTGTTCGGAAATCTTTGCCGTAACCAAGCGAGCCGCGGTAATCCAAATCAAGTACAACATAATCCTTTGAAGTCCAGTAAGTGCACGCCATAAAGTTATCGCGGTACTGGCTAAAGCCGTTTGTAACATTCTGCATGTATCCTGCGCCATGAGCGAAACATAAAAGCGGGTATTTTTTCTTCGGATTAAAATCCTTTGGCTTATATACGAAGGCATATAAAGCCTGCCCGTCTTCTTCGTTATTATATTTTACGAGTTCAGGTATTGTCCAGTTTACCTGTGAGAATTTTGGCGGGATTGTATTTGTAATCCTGGTCTGAGTATTTGTTGAAATGTTCAGCATATAAAGCTCGCTGGGCTGATTTATATATGAATGTTCATAAAATAAATTCGTGCCATCCGGCGATATGCTGAGGTTCTGAATGTCGCCTTCGTCTTTTGTAAGCTGTTTTGGTTCGCCGCCTTCCAGACTTGTTTCATAGATAAAGTAATTTTGGGGACTTTGTATATTGGCTATAAAATACTGCTTGCCTGATTCTCTGTTAACAACAGATTCAAGTACAGTGAAGCTTCCCGGAGTTATGTCGATAACGCCGGAGCCGTCTTTGTTTATCCTGTAAATATTGTTGAATCCGGATATCTCAGATTCAAAAATAAAAGCATCTTTATTAATGAACTGGATTGAATTTGAGTGTCTTTCAAACCATGCGGTATCGGATTCGGAATAAATCTCTTTTATGGATTTTCCGGCAATTTCATAGTTAAATATTTTTCTTGTATGGCGGTCGATGGCATCAGCATCAAGTATGATATTTGCAGCATCAGGCGAGTACTTTGCTTCCTGTGTAAAATAACGTACGCTTTCCGGCAGTTGAATCTCACTTATGGAGCTGTAAAGCGAGTCGGGTTTATTAGTTTTTGTTTGCGGCGTTTTTCTAATTTCATACTCAAGCAGTTTAACAATTGAAATACCTCTTCTTTTATATTCCGGTGTAACTAGTTCTCTTGTATAATTAGGCACCAGATAAGAATCCTTTTGGGAATTATTATACCTTGCAAAGAGTAAGCGTGCGGTAGTTTGTCCTTTGCTTGTGTTATCTGTAACGGCTATAATTTGGTATGAAATTGAATCAGATTCATCGCTGGTGAGCTGCAATTCGTTCGATGTAGCTTTAAGCGAATCAAATGTAAGCATGAAATAATTCCCCGCTTTTCTGTAAATAACCATATTGCCGAATACACGAGGCGAGTATTCATATTTTTCTGATTCGGTGAGCTGAATATCTTTTGTATATTCACGGGTTGTTGTGAAGTTTTTTGAAATGAATATGTCGCCGTCCATGACCGAAAGCAGGTCGCCGTTTGGCAGGACTGAAAATTCCGATGGCGTATTGCCTGTATCGGAATATTTATAAGTCTCGCCGGTTATATAATTGTAATCGAATAAATATATGTTTGGCCCGAAGTCATCGTTGCCGTAATAGAATATTTTGTTTGATAGTACATTTATTTGCTTAAGTGACGGGCGGGGATTGATAATGTTAGTATCTTGAAAGATGTATTCAAGAGTAACATCCTGCGCGGTTATATGTTGAGTTAATAATAAATTGAACAGAACAAATATTACTGACCATAGGTAACGCATAATTAAAACTTTTTCATTTATATGTCGCCCCTACGGGGCTCTGATCTTCTAATATTATTACTACTAATATATCGCCCCTACGGGGCTTCAATAGATTATGTTTTGAATCTACAAATATTACGACTCTACGGGACGGATCTATAAGACTATATTAAAAATATTTTTTTGGCTCCGTAGGAGCCTGAATATTAATAGATCGTAGCCAAAAAAATTTTTGAAGCCCCATCGGGGCAACATTATCTTTTTTTGTTTTTTGTCTCACGTCTCACGTCTGACGTTTCACTCCATTAGTCATTTGTCATTAGTAATTGTTAGTAATGCAGTTCTTCCACTTTTTCGCGTTCTCTTATGAGCTGGTATTTATCGCCATCAACCAATACTTCTGCGGGACGCAGCCTTGCGTTATAATTTGATGATAACGTATAGCCATAAGCGCCGGTGGTCATAACCGCGAAGCGGTCGCCGCGTTCCAGTTTCTGAATGCTGCGTTTGACCGCCAGGAAATCGGATGTTTCGCAAACAGGGCCCACTATATCCACTGTTTCATATCCGGTGTCTTTAAGCGTTAACGGAACAATCTGATGATAAGCCTGGTAGAGGCACGGGCGCATTAAGTCGTTCATGCCTGTATCTGTAATTATGAATTTTTTTAGTTCGCCCTCTTTAGTGTATAAGACTTTTCCTGTAAGTATACCTGCGTTAGCAACAAGCGAACGCCCGGGTTCTATCACCAGTTTTTTGTTAAACTGAGAAAGAAGTTTTATAACCGATTCAACATGCTCGCCCAGCGATGCATATGATTTGATCTCATCATCTTCGGTCGGGATGTAACGATGGGTCAAAACATTTTTATAAGCCACTCCGAATCCGCCGCCAAAATTAAGATAGCGGATATTGACTCCCATCTTCTCAATTTTTTCAATAAGCTCGCCCAGATATCTTACTTCATCTACATATGGCTGCACATCCGTGATCTGTGAGCCGATATGCGAATGAATTCCGATAATATCTATTGCCGGAAGCATGCTTGCAGTTTTAAACACATTCATTATATCCCTGCTATCGATGCCGAATTTATTTTCTTTCATCCCTGTTGTGATGTAGGGATGGGTTTTCGCGTCGATATCTGGATTCACGCGGATAGAAATTCTTGCTATCACGCCAAGCCTGTGGGCTATCTCGGAAATTACCTTTATTTCCTGAAGCGATTCGACTGTAAAGTTGAATATATTTTCTTTGAGAGCATATTCAATTTCCTCGTCAGTTTTGCCGACGCCGGTGAACGTAATCTTATTCCTCAGGTAGCCGAACTTGAGAGCAAGGTAAAGCTCGCCGCCGGAGGCAATTTCAGCTCCCGCGCCTTCTTCCGCCAGAAGCTTAAGTATTTCGGGATTAGAATTTGCTTTAATAGCGTAACAATTCAGGAAGTCCAGCTTTGAATTTACCAACGGCTGGTTGATTTCGCGGTAATTTGCTAGTATCTGGTTCTTGCTGTATATATAGAGCGGAGTGCCGAACTCTTTTGCCAGGTCTTCAACAAGCGAGTTTTCGGCATACAGCCTGTTATCTTTGATATAAAAATGATTCATTCTTGCGTTTATCCCGTATTGTGCAGGATCTCCTTTAGTTTGAGAAAAGCATTAATATAAAATAATTAATCAATAAGTCAATAAGTACTGAAAGTTTTTTCTTGGGATGATTATTGTTAGTTAGGTTTTTTGTTTCAGTATCTTGCCAATAATTAAATCCAGCGTCCTTTTAAGCTCCATATCAGTTGATTGAAGCTCATTCCTTAATAATTCAATTTCCCTGTAGTCGTTATTAACCGTTGCCTTGATCAGGCGGTTATAAAATGAGAGAAATTTTAGCGCTCTTACGCGGGCATCTTCAGGGATAGATTTATTAACAGATAGATAATGTTTAAATGCGTCAATCTCGGTGAATATCGATTCAAACTCTTCAATCTCAAAAAAAATTCTCAGCCGGTTATATTTGATGCGCATATGATAATAAAAATCATCTACCCTGACTTTAGCAAATCCCACCAAAGCTTTATGGTAATTCTCTCTCATCATTTCCAGCAGACTGATTGAATAATTGAACGCGTTATTTCTGACTTCCGGGTTCAGCTTCATTCTGAAATTATTAATGAAATTTTCGGCCCATACGTTCTCACGCGCGGTAAACGCAGTATAAACCGTATCAAGATATTGTCTTTCAGCCATATAACCGTTTTCAAGCGGATATATCTCATGTTTTATCATTTGGCTCACTATTTCAAACGGAACCTTTACAAAGCTATTATTGCCTCCGTAAAAATACCTTGTAGCAAGCGCGTACAGTTCGGTAATGATGAGGATTGCATCATCCTTTTCGATACGCGGGATATTTTCATAAAACATAAGCTTTGTCTTTTCGAAAAGGTTTTCGTCAAGTGGATTCTCTTCCAACGCCAGCAGGTTTCTAAAAATTTCAAATATCGGGAATTCAGTATATTTTTTTTCTTCAATATATTCCAGAAGTTTTTCAAGAAATGAATAATCAAAATCATATTTCAGGTAACCCCTGTCGCATTTCATTATTACATAGTGTTTGATAAGTTTTAACACTGAATACCTCACAAACAGTTCAGTCTCTTCTGAAAAATCATTATAATACTCTTCTCTTTTACCTACAGGTTTAGTGAACTCATAAAAATTTCTTTTTGATCTCACCTGAAGATTTCTGTCATGAAAATACCGCTCATTAACAATTTCAGACCTTTGAACTAATTCATTCAGATCGCTGAACTTTTTATCAAAATGTTTTCCAAGCCTTCTGGATGTGAGCTGCTCCAGGACCATTCTTCCTGATACCATCGTGTTCTTTTTCATTTCTATCTGCAGGAGGAATTCTTCTCCCAGCCGGTACATAAGATTAAACCTGCTCCTCATCTTTTTGTCGTCATATTTTTTATCTTCCGGGTACAGGCGTTCAAATATTTTTTGTTTGTTAAATGTTTCCGCCGGGAATGAAGGATAGTTCTCATGAAGGAGATCGTAAAGCAAAAGAAGCTTTGGACTCTCATTAAAGAATGGAGAGCTGATGAATTTCCCGAATTCGTTTAATTCGTTTTTTGAAAAAGTTTTTACAAGCTGTACTAACTTTGAGTTTTCCATGATGTATTTCTAAAATGGCTTGGGACAAATTCAGTGAAAATAACGGAAATATTATTAAAATCCTACATTATCTGAATATTCCTGATTCAGGCCCTTACAACAAATATGAAAATTTCTCTTTGCTCCGGCTGCCCGGTTCAATTAGATTTGCAGCAGTTAATTATTTGCAAGGTGAACATTTTCATTCAAATCAAAATCAGTCTGTTCTTTAATATTCTGCCGGAAGGCGGGCGGGGAATTAACTATCCCTTCCGAAATGTATCACCTTGCATTTTAAGCCTGCCTGAAGGCAGATGTGTTTTACCGTATCTGCTTCCTGTAAATGAGAAACAGTATTTATAAATAACCGATAAGGAGAATCAAAAATGAAATCAAAATTAATATTTCTATCATTTGTTTTGGCTTTGAGCATAAGTTTTGTCTGTAAAACATACCCGCAGGAAACCCAGCAATGGGTGAGAACTTATGACGGAGGCGCTACTCAGATGCCGTCGGATGACATAAATGCTATGGTTATTGACGCGAACAGCAATGTATACGTAACCGGGCAAAGCGGAAACCCGGGATTTGATTATGACATTGTTACAATTAAGTATAACTCCTCAGGCGTTCAGCAGTGGCAAATGCGATATCATAACCCGGGGGGAAGCGTCACCGGGGCTGAAGCGG
>CAZMRG010000163.1:0-7081 GCA_964568655.1 uncultured Ignavibacteriales bacterium
CCGAAGTCCCCGTCCCGCGTCAAAGCGCGGGATAAACTCCAGCGGGAATCTTAGTATCCGAAGTTGTTATTTTCATTTAATAAGTAGTATTTGTTCACTATGTTTGAAATGTGAAACACCTTGATTTCAGGAAATCTCCGGCTGTGTTTACATTCCTGCCGCTCGCTGCAGGCATTATACTAAGCTATAATATAGATCTTAGAATATCTTATTTAGCTGCCTTCTATTTCTATTTTGGATTATTAATCCTTGCAGTTCTTACTATCATTTCTTATAATTTTGTAAAATTATTACTGAGTTATCAGTATACTGTATACTGCATTTTACTTATAATATTGGGTTCTTTAAGTATGCAGTATTATTATTATAAAGTTGAAGATAACAGTATTTCCGGAAATACAGCGCGATTCAAATACTCCAGCGTAGTTGTATATGGCACAATCACTGATGACCCGGATATAAGAGATGACAGGATACGCGCTATTGTTGAGATTGACTCATTGACTCAGGGATTCAACAGTTATTATTTCACCGGATCTTTGAGCGCTTCCGTTAACAGGAACAAATTCTCAAATGCAAAAGCAGATAGTCTAAACGTTGGCGATAAAGTTCAGCTAATTGGCAAGGTTGAGCCGCTGCCTCACACAAGAAATCCCGGTGAGTTTGACTATGGCGAATATCTGAGGCTGCATGGAATTGATGCTGCGTTTTCTGCAAATGGATTTGAATACCTGAAGAAAACAGGGGAAGGCGATGCGGGATTTTTCAAAACCAAAGTAATTACTCCGGTTAAAGCTTACATAAATAATGTAATAGATAAATATTCAAACGGCGACGAAAGAGAATTTCTAAGAGGATTGCTGCTGGGCGATAAAAGCAATATCTCTAAAGAAACAAAGGACAATTTTGTAAATGCAGGCGTAGCGCATATTATTGCTGTATCAGGACTTAACGTCGCTTATGTGCTGATTATTATAAACGGGTTATTATTGATTCTGCCAATTCCGAAAGCGGCTAAGAATATTATTCTTATTTTTTCGCTTTTATTTTATATGGATCTTACGGGCAACTCGCCGTCGATTGCCCGCGCGACGGTTATGGCAATTGTATTCCTGCTTGCTCAGATGTTTGAACGTAAACCCAATTCATATAACACGCTTGCGTTTTCGGCGTTAGTCATACTTGCAGCCGACCCGCGCCAGCTTTTTGATTCCGGGTTCATACTTTCTTTCAGCGCAATTCTTTCGTTAATTTATTTCAATCCAAAGCTTGAAAATTTAGCAATGAAAGTGAAATGGTACGCAGCGCTGAATAGAGAACGCAAGCTGAACAAATATTTAATCGGAGCCGTAGCCATTTTTCTCGGAACACTTGCCGCGCAATTGGGCACTCTGCCGGTTACAGCAGTTATGTTCAAGAAAGTTTCGGTAGTTTCGTTCGCTGCCAATATATACGCAATACCGTTGTCGAATATATCGCTTGCGCTGGGATTTGTCTCCGTGTTTGTTTCGTTAATATCAGGCTGGGCCGCCGGTATTTTCGCTTCTGCTAACAATTTCCTTATGTTTTACCTGCTTAAAGCAATTGCCGTATGCGCAAATTTTGATTTCTCTTATGTTGAAACGTACCGAATGGATGTTTTGTTTGCAGTTGTGTTTTATTCAGTAGTACTCTTACTTTTTAACGTTACGAAACGTAATTATAAGTCAAGACTTATTATAATTGTTTTGCTGGTATGTGATTTTGTGATTTTCAAATCAATCCTCTCGGTAAATAATAACGTTAAAATCACTTACCTGGATGTTGGAAACTCCAATTCCAGCTTAATTGAAATGCCGGGAGGGACAAATATACTGATCAATGCCGGTACTTCATCGCTAAATTACACTTCTGCAGAACGAAATGTGATACCGTACCTTAAACGTGAGGGAATTGGCACAATCGATTTGCTGATAATTACCGCAATGGATGCGAATGAATTCAGAAACCTGAAATATCTTGCCGGTCACTTTGCCATAAAGAAAATTATGGTTCCTGAGTATTACAGAGAAATCTTTACCAACGAATTCATTAGTAAGGAACTGAAGAATCAGGCAATCGACTTCATTGACTCAAGCCGTATAATTAATGCCAAAGGGAAATTCCGTGTTTATTTCTATTACGATAAGCAGCTTAAAAATGTCTCCATGATGTCAAAGTTCGTTTACGGTGATGAAAGTTTCTTATTTACCGATAACGAAGAAGCTGTAGATATTTCTTATAATGATAGATTACCTGTTGATGGTTCCAGATTAGCCGCTATCAGAGTCCCGCAATATGGCTCTTTTGAGTACTCGCCGGCTGAGTTTCTAATCAGTGAAAATCCTTCAAGCATAATAATTTCCCAAAAGAACAGAAGCAAAAGCGCTGAATCGGATGCATTTGAAGAAACTCTTAGTGAACTGGGATTTAAGTTATTTAACGTTGCCGATAGGGGAGCGGTAATTTTGGAAACCGACGGGCAGAGAACTAAAGTGGTTGGATGGAAATGATTAAGATGTCATTCCCGCGAAGGCCTGCCTGCTGCAGGCAGGCTGGAATCCATTGTTTACATATTCCTATTTCTAGATGAGAAAAGAAAAGTGAGGTTAACTGGAATGTAATTTACAACCCCCTCTGTATCTCCCCCTGATAGGGGGAGACGACATTTAGAGTCGTGGAATTTTTAAAGAACAGATATCTTTCCAAAATGTCTTCTGAATACCAGCAAATCGCCCTTAGCAAATTCAATGCATACGGTCTTTTCTTCCGACGAGTTTAGTGCGCCTTGTCGTTTGCCGAATTCAAGCGTTTCATTATTCAGCGGATATTTTAATCCGCCAGTCTTAATTCCAGCTGCCTTTGGCATCGCTAATAGTGAAACTGTCTCATTTTTTCTGTAAACAAATTCCGTTTTGCCTCTTGCAAAAAATATCTCGAAGTGAGTATCTATAAGCCTGATATTTGCTTTTTTATAATTGCGTTTTAATACGCTAAGATTATTCAGCGTATGGTCAAGCCGCTTTCCTGTTGCGCCAATTACAAAAATATTCTTGTACTTATGTATTAGCGCCTGCTGCAGCGCCTTTTCGAAGTCATTCAGGTTTTGGTCGGTTACTTTCTTTATCGCAACCTTTTTGGATCTGTAGTGTTTTAAGATCTTGGGTTTAACTGAATCAAGGTCGCCTATAATAACATGCGGGGCCAGCTTATACTTGTGCAAAGTATTAGCCGCCCCGTCTGCTGCAATTACGTAGAATTTATTTTCTGATTTCTTAAGCTTGTAAAACTTAGCAAGCAGGCGCTTGCTTATCTTTCCGTTGCAAACTATCAGGCAATTAACGAAGTCATGTGCCTTGTTGTTTGGCGCTGTTGGTTTCACTAATTTATGGCAGCATTACGGCGGCGGAAATAACGGTTGTCCACAACCCGCCTTTATCGCCTTCTGCCGATTGAGTTATATTAAATGTTTTGTAGATCTGTCCGCTTGCTTTATAAACCTGTTCACGTTCGTCCCAAGCTGAAGATGGGTCGAAATCGATGCCAAGCGTAGTTGCAAGCATCTGTGCGGCTATGTCTTCGGCATATTCGCCGGCTACTTTTTCTGATTCTCCAAAAGGATGGTGTTCCGATATATAACCATACTGCGTCTCTTCTTTAGGCAGTGCAACTCCAATTGAAGTTGCAATAAGCCTGTTAGGCTCGCTCGTTGAGTTTCTTGCCATCACGCAAAATGTAATTTGACCCGGTTCAAGCAGCTTCAGGCCCTCTTCTTTTGAAAGTCTTTTGCAGCCTGCGGGGAAAATGCTTGATACCGATACCAAATTGCACTTTTCGATGCCGGCCATTCTCAATGCCATTTCAAACGACTGTAAATAATCTTTATGTCTTCCAACGCCTTTAGTAAAAAAGATTTTAGTTGGTTTGAACAATTCCTTATCTCCGATTTTTAATTTTGGTTAATATTGGTGAGTTAAAAACAGACAAATATAACAATTAAAATGTTAAACAATTATGTATTTTATGTTAAGCAGGCAGAATTTTGGCGAATTTTCTCTTGCCCACTTTCAGCGTAAACTCCGCCGCGTCTAAGATCTTTTTCTCATCGGCAATCTTCTCTCCGTCAATTGAAACGCCTCCCTGTTTAATAAGCCTTGTAGCCTCAGAAGAGGAAGAAGCCAGCTTGATTTCCTTCATCAGATCGACCAGTTTCATGCCCTTTGCATGAATCTTAAACTCAGGTATATCATCAGGGATTTCCTTTTTAACGAAAATCATTTCAAATTCTTCAAGAGCGGCATTTGCGCTGGATTGGTCATAATACTTCTTTACAAGCTCGTAACCCAGTTTAACTTTCAGGTTGCGCGGATTGGTATTCTTATCTTCCAGTTCAAGCCTAATCGAGTTTAGCTCGTCATCGCTCAGTTCTGTGCACAATTTAAAGTATTTGTAAATAAGCGGGTCGGGTATCGACATAGTTTTCCCGAAAATATCTTTCGGCGTATCAGTGAAACAAATAGCGTTGTTAAGCGATTTGCTCATCTTTTCAATTCCATCGGTTCCTTCAAGCAATTCCATTGTGATTATGCACTGCGGTTCCTGCCCGTACGCCTGCTGAATATCTCTGCCTACCAGCAGGTTAAACTTCTGGTCGGTGCCGCCCAGCTCAACGTCGCTTTTAATCGCTACCGAGTCCATTGCCTGCGATAACGGGTAAAGCAGCTCATGCATGCTTATGGGCTCATCCTTGCTTAAGCGCTTTTCAAAATCATCGCGCTCAAGCATGCGCGCGACTGTGTAGTGACTTGCAAGCTTAATCACCTCGCTGAATTTCATCTCGTCAAGCCATTCGGAGTTGTAACGAATCTCTAAATTTTTATCGCTTAATATTTTCCTTGCCTGTTCAAAGTATGTTTTGCCGTTAATGCGGGTTTCTTCCAATGTAAGCGGCGGCCGTGTTTTATTTTTTCCCGACGGGTCGCCTATCATTCCTGTAAAATCGCCAATTATCAGAATTACTTTATGCCCCAGGTCCTGAAAATCTCTCAGCTTTTGAAGTACCACTGAATGACCAATATGCAGGTCTGGTCTTGACGGGTCGCAGCCGAGTTTTACTATAAGCTCTTTGTTGTATTTTATGGATAGCTCTATCTTTCGCGCAAGCTCATCCTCCGGTATAATTTCAACCGTTCTTTTCTTGATAAGATCTATTTGTTCTTTTACAGGTGGAAACATAATTTTCTCTTAAGCCTTAATTCGTTTAAGTTGTCGCTGTATATCCGCTTTCTTTATTGATTCTCTCTTGTCGTAAGCTTTTTTACCTTTGCCGATTCCAATTTCTATTTTTGCGTTCGCTCCCAGGAAATACAATTTGAGCGGAATCAGCGTAAGCCCTTTATCTTTCAGCTTATAATCAATTTTCTTAATTTCGCTTTTGTGCAGCAGCAATTTCCTGTCGCGCATCGGCGCATGGTTATTTATGTTGCCGAATTTATATGAAGGGATGTTCGAATTAATTAACCACAACTCTCCTTTTCTCATCCTTGCGTATGCATCGCTGATGTTTGCTTTGTGTACTCTCAGCGCCTTTACTTCTGTTCCCTGTAAAGCCAGTCCTGCCTCATACTTCTGAATTATCTCATATTCATGATAGGCTTTTTTGTTGAGAGTAATTATCGTCTCTTTCTTTACAACAATTTGTTCGTTATTTTTCATTTTGAATTACAAATTTATCATAAACTTGAGTCTAATTCAATTGAAAACAATTTGCCTGTAAGCCTGTGGCGGGATTTTTCCTTAAACCAAATGCGCCCTTTAAATCTGCAAAATAATTCGTATATCTGCCGGGCCGGTAAAAGCGCCCGTATGTGAAAAAACTAACTGGATTTTCTCTTTAAGAGAGATAATATAATTTTAAAATGAAAACAGAAACTTTTGCTGTAAATCCGTTTGAAACAAATTGTTTTGTGTACTACGATGAAACAGCCTCCGGCGGCTCTAAAAACGGCGTCATTATTGACCCCGGCGTGTATACGGCTGAGGAGAAGGAAGCTATTGAGAAATTTATCAGCGAAAATGGAATCAACATAAAGCTAATTTTGATTACCCATGGACACATAGACCATGTTATGGGCAACTCATGGGCAAAGGAATTGTTTAAAGCCCCCATTTTAATGCATGAAGCCGACCTGCCTTTAAATGAAAAGGCGCTTGAACAGGGCAAGGTATTTGAAATAGATTTTCCCGCTCCGCCGGCGCCGGATAAGTTTACCTCTGAAAATGACATGATAGAGGCAGGGGATACTCAACTAAAAGTTATTCATACTCCCGGGCACTCGCCCGGCGGCGTTTGTTTTGTTGATGAAAAGAATAAAGTAATTTTTGGCGGCGATTGTATTTTCAAAGGCTCAATAGGACGAACGGATCTGTGGGAAGGCGATAAGAATATTTTGCTGGATTCAATTGATGATAAAATCCTTACGCTGGGCGACGATTATATTATATATCCCGGCCATTATGAGAAATCAACAATTGGAGAAGAAAAGAAGAACAATCCCTTTCTAAACGGAGAAGTTGACGGGTACGTTTGACGGCATATTTCATGTAAGATAAATCAGCAAATATCCCGTTAATAGATTTTTGGATTTCATAACTGATTCTATTTTGCTTTCATTCTGTTTCCTTTTGGATTATGCTCAAGCTCAGCCAGTCCAAGCGCTTCCATTAGCGGCGGTATGTACATACCAAAGCGGCCGCGAAGCCCTTTTTTCAATCCATACCACCCTTTAAGCGGATTCTTAGCCGAACGCGCCCAAGCTTCTACTGTGCCTTCTTTTGCGGGTTTTTGCTCATCTGCGCTGCCCAGTTCCATCCAGTCGCCATGCTTTTTTAACATATCATGAAGATCTTTTAAAGCGCGAAAGTCGTAATACAAAACAGTTTTTCCGACAGTGCAAACCAGTCTTGGCGGATCGTTTTCTTCATATATTGTGTATTCAGATGTGCCCGGGGGCGTTTTAAGAACCCACGGCTGCTCTTTTGTGCCTTTTCCTTTTGCCATAAT
>CAZMRG010000164.1:0-7002 GCA_964568655.1 uncultured Ignavibacteriales bacterium
CTAATTATCAAAGGAAAATAATGCGGATTGGAATTATGCATTGGTCTTAAAATGTAGCTTGAATTTTTTTCCTTTTTAACATTTTCAAATGGAAATTTATCCATCGGAATCAAGACTGATTCGTTTTTGTAATTTTCAAAGTCAGTACCCTGAAATACATTATCATTATTTATTCCCTGGAAAAAAGAAACAACATTATCATCCCCGAATTCCTCGGCCAGATAATGAGCTAAATAATACCCATAAGAATCTTCGTATGATAATTTACGAACATAACCTCTTTGTAAATGTGCATCCCCGTATTCTAATAAATAATGATTATTCTCATTATTATTACGAATAAAATTTATTAATCTGCCAGAAATATTTTTATCTCTGTCATTAATAAACCATGATTCCGCCTCTTTTTGCGTTTTCCCGTAATAATCTTTGTTTGTCTCAATATCATATTCTTCAAATCCGAGGATATTAATAGTAATTTCATTTGACCTCTTTGAATTCAGACTGTCTATTTTATCTTTTACATTGCGTAAATTATAATAGCATTCACAGTCTTCCAGATTGTCGAATGGCATTATCTTTTGCCGTAATAACGAATCATTTCCTGTATTAACAAAATAATTTATATAACTTGCACTGGAGCTATCAGTTTCAAAAACTAAATTCAAAATATAGTTTTGTGATTTATCATTTTGGCATTCAACTATCCAGTAATTAATAACATTAACCAATGCATTGTACCAAACATAATCATCATGAGTAAATTCCCCCACCATGACAACTTTTTTCTTGTTTATTTCGCTAGCTATAACACTATCAGGATTTGTACAATAATCCTTGTTTGAAGTTTTACATGAAAAAGTATTTGCTGATAAGCAAAAAAGGAGAATAAGAATTAACAGAAACGATTGTTTTAAATCTGCGGAGGTTTTCATAATTCACAGGATTAAATTTAGTATGTAAAAAATGATTAATTCAAAAAATAAAAGCCGGCGTTAACCGGCTTTACAAAAATATTCATTCCTTTATCATGACTCTTACTGTCCGTATTTATCTATAATTTCCTGTTTAGTTTTATGCAGGATATCAAATTGCTTCCCAACTTTAAGGAATGCATCAAGAGCTTTATCAAGATGATGCTGTTCATGAGCTGCAGAAAGCTGGGTTCTTATCCTTGCCGCGCCTTTGGGCACAACCGGGAAAAAGAATCCAACAGCATAGATGCCTTCTCTGTATAAAGCCTGAGCGAAGTCCTGTGATAGCTTTGCGTTAAACAGCATCACCGGGACTATCGGAGTCTCGCCGTCTTTTATTATCAATCCGCCTTCAGTAAGGCCTTTTCTCCAGAAATTGGTATTTCTTTCGAGCTTGTCGCGGCGTTCGGTTGTTTTGGATATCAGATCCAATACAGCCAGCGCGCCTGAAACAATAACCGGGGCCACTGTGTTTGAAAACAAATATGGGCGGGCTTTCTGCCTGCACATTTCAACCAGTTCTTTTCTGCCGGATACACAGCCGCCGGATGCGCCGCCCAGAGCTTTACCAAGCGTAGTGGTAATAATATCTATCTTACCCAATACGCCGCAATGCTCCTGCGTTCCCCTGCCGGTCTTCCCGATAAATCCGCTGGCATGCGAATCATCAAGAAATACCATCGAATTATATTTTTCAGCAAGCTCAACTATCTTATCAAGCTTGGCTAAGTCGCCGTCCATTGAAAACGAGCCGTCTGTTATAATAAGCCTTAATCTTTTATTCTGATGCAATATCAGCTTCTCTTCAAGATGCGCCATATCGGAATGTTTGTAAGTATCGTTCTGCGCTTTGCATAAACGCATTCCGTCAACAATAGAAGCGTGAACCAGCCTGTCGGCTATCATCACATCTTCATCTGTCAAAACCGCCTCAAAAACTCCGGCGTTAGCGTCCATACATGAAGGGAACAATATTGTATCTTCTGTTCCGAGGAATTCGGTAAGTCTTTGTTCAAGTTCTTTGTGTATGTCCTGCGTTCCGCAAATAAACCTGACGGAAGACATTCCGTATCCCCTTGCTTCAAGCCCTGCATGCGCCGCTTTAACAACATCCGGGTGAGAGGATAAACCAAGGTAGTTATTGGCGCACATGTTTATAACTTTTTTACGTTCGGTACCCATCGGGAACTCTACTTCTATATCGGCATTCTGCGGACTGAAAATTGCTCTTTCAACCTTGAATATTCCGCCTGAGCGAAGCCCTGATAACTGCGTACTAAACATATCTCTTACAGCCTGTGAATAAGCCATTTTATTCTCCTTTAATTAATACCAAATTCTATTAACATCTTTGCAATATTATTTACGCTGTCAAACGCCTCAGGCGTAGCCTTTGCATCGGGGATCTGAATGCTGTATTTCGTCTCTAAGAACATTTTTAACGAGACCATAGAAAAAGAATCTACGATTCCGCCGGATATAAGCTGAGTGTCATAACCAACCTGCCTGTCATCGCCTTCTTCGAGATATTCTTTTTTTACATAAGCAAGTACAACGTCTTTTACATTTTCCATTTTTCTTTCCTTTTAATAATATTTATTATATGGTTAATTAATTACATGTCGTTTTCTAATGTAGATATATCGCCTATCTCCTCGCCCCATTCTTTTGCTCTCAATACCCTTCTCATTATTTTACCTGAGCGGGTTTTGGGGAGGCTGTCAACAAATTCAATTTCCTGGGGCATTGCTAGCGGAGATAGTTTTTTCCTGATGAAGTTCATTATTTCAAGTTCAAGCATCTTATTTTGCTCAATTCCCGGTTTTAGAGCTATGAACGCTTTAACTACTTCCATATTGATTGCATCAGGTTTTCCGATTGCAGCTGATTCTGCTACAGCGGGATGTTCTAAAAGCGCCGATTCGATCTCAAAGGGACCAACAAGATGGCCAGCTGTATTAATAACATCATCATCCCTGCCAACAAACCAGTAATATCCGTCTTCATCAATACTTGCCCTATCGCCGCACAGATACCAGCCATTTACAAATTTTTTATTATAATTCTCAAGATTTTTCCAATAACCCCTGAACATAGCAGGCCAGCCCGGTTTAACCGCAATAATTCCAACTACGCCTTTTTGGTTCAACGGCAAATGTGTTTTCAGATCGACCACTGTTACTTCCATTCCGGGGAAAGGACGGCCCATTGAGCCCGGTTTTACTTTCATACATGGGAAGTTGCTTACAACCATGCTGCCTGTTTCTGTCTGCCAGAAAGTATCGTGGAACGGCATTCCGAATACTTTATCCGACCAAATGACCGCTTCTGCGTTCAGCGGCTCGCCTATGCTAGCAAGATACCTTAAACTTGAAAGGTCATGTTTTTTTACAACCTCTTCTCCCTCTTTCATCAATGCGCGTATAGCTGTCGGCGCTGAATACCATACCGATATTTTTTGTTTTTCTATAAATGAGTACCAGTTATCAGCCGTAAATCCTGAATCTGTTACGCACTGAGTTGTTCCGTTTGCCCACGGCCCGATTATTCCGTAAGATGTGCCGGTTACCCAACCCGGGTCAGCCGTACACCAGTAAATATCGTCCTCTTTCAAATCTAGTCCGTATTTAGCTGTGATGTATTGCGATATAACCGAGTAATGAACGTGCTGAGCGCCTTTTGGCTTGCCTGTAGTGCCTGATGTATAATGCAAAACAGATGGCGTGTAAGCCTTTGACGGGTATATCTCAAATTCATCTACAGGTTTGCAGTTATCAAGGTCGAACATGAATTCACGTTCTCTCAGATTTTCAGGATTGTGTTCATCGACCACAATTATCTGCTCCATGAAATCCATATCTTTTAATATTGTACGGACCTTGGGCAGATGTTTCTTCTGTGTAATAATTACTTTTGTACCCGCATCTTCAAGCCTTGTGAAAAGCGATTCCGGTCCGAATGCAGAATAAAGCGGCTGCGCAATTGCGCCTAATTTTAAAATTCCGAGAAAGCCAATGTAAAGCTCAGGAACTTTATCCATAAACAGGCAAACCCTGTCGCCCGGCACAACTGCCAGGTTTTTCAGATAAAGAGCTATGGCATTGCTAAGTTTTCTTATATCGTCAAATGTATATTCTTTAACATTACCATGATGGTCCTGCCATATCAGAGCTTTCTTTTGAGCAAAACCATTTTTGCAGATCCTGTCGCTGCAATATTCGCCTATATTTATATTGTCGCCTTCTTTATACCCCAGTTCTTTTTCAACTAGAGACCAGCTAAAATCTTTAACTGTATCTTCATAAGAAAGCATGTTGTTCAGATATTTAAACATTTAAAAATTACCTCCCTAAAAAACAAATTTATTAAATCAGTTTACCAAAAAATTACCTTCAAATGATTATTACTTTTTATTGCAGTTATATTTTATTTCCCTGTTTCAGAATCTGATTCAGGATCTATTTCTTCCTGCCATTCAAGAGCGCGCAACACCCTTCTGATTATTTTACCGCTCCTTGTTTTCGGAAGCTTTCCAATAAATTCAATTTCTTTAGGCATTGCAAGCGCCGAGATCTTCTTTCTAATAAATTCCATTATTTCCAGCTCGATCTTTTTGCTTGGCGTAAAGCCCTTTTTCAATACGATGAAAGCCTTTACAACTTCCATATTCATCTCGTCAGGTTTTCCTATGGCCGCTGATTCCGCAACCGCGGGATGCCTCTGAATAGCCGCTTCAATTTCCCCGGGTCCTAATAGATAACCGGATGTATTAATAACATCATCATCCCGCCCAACAAACCAGAAATACCCGTCTTCATCTATACTAGCCCTGTCATTGCAGATGTACCAGCCATTATCGAATTTCCTTTTGTAAGCTTCTTCCTGGTTCAAATAACCTCTGAACATTGAGGGCCACCCGGGCCTGATACCTATTTTGCCGACAACGCAACGGTTCTTTACCGGCGTATTCGTTTTCGGATCAAGAATAACTATTTCCATTCCGGGAAACGGTTTGCCCATTGAGCCGGGTTTTATTTTCATACATGGATAATTACCAATCATAACAGAACCTGTTTCCGTCTGAAGAAAAGTATCGTGAAAAGCAGTTCCGAACACTTTTTCCGACCACTCAACTTCTTCGGGATTCAATGGCTCGCCGATGCTGGCAAGAACCCTTAAGCTTGAAAGATTATATTTATTTTCTTTTTCTTCTCCTTCTTTCATCAGCGACCTGATAAAAGTGGGGACTGTGTACCAAACCGATACTTTGTGCTTCTCAATAAATGAATACCAGTTATCGGGAGTAAAGGGCGCGTTAAGCACGCATATCGTATTTCCGTTTGCCCACGGGCCAATAATTCCCGATGAGCTTCCTGTTACTCCATCCGGAGAAACAGTGCACCACACCACATCGTCTTCTTTTAAGTCGAGAACGAATTTCGCGCTTATGTATTGCGATATTATTGAGTAATGAACATGCTGCACGCCTTTGGGTTTACCCGAAGTTCCGGCAGTGTATAACATTACCGAAGGAGTGTAAGCTTTAGAAGGATAAACATGACATTCATTTATCGGTTCGCATGTCTCAATGTTGCACATGAATTCGCGCTCTTTCAGATTTTCAGCATGGTGTTCATCAACCACTATTATGTGCTCAAGAAAATCCATGTCTTTTAATATAGAGCGGACTTTGGGAAGATGTTTCTTTTGAGTTATGATAACTCTTGTTTTAGCGTCGTTTAATCTTGTAAAAAGAGATTCGGAGCCGAAAGAAGAATCTAAAGGTACGGCCACAGCGCCAAGTTTCAAAATCCCGAGAAAGCCAATAAATAATTCCGGGACCTTGTCAAGAAACATACTGATCCTGTCGCCGGGATTTATTCCAAGGCTTTTTAAATAGAGTGAAACAGAATTGCTCAGCATTCTGAGCTCGTTAAAAGTATACGTTTTTACTTTTCCGTCTTCACTTTGCCATATGAGCGCTTTCTTTCCGCCCTTTCCCATCCTGCAATTTCTGTCTGTGCAGTACTCGGCAATGTTAATTACGTTGCCGTCTCTGTAACCAAGTTCTTTTTCAACCAGGTCCCAGCTGAAATCTTTAATGGCGTCTTCATACGACGCCATATTGTTCATATATTTAAACATTTTAAAATACCTCCAATAAAAACATTAAATTAATGAAATCTGTAAACCTAAAAATATCACCTTCGTTTCGTTATCATGCAGTTGTGTTGGTATATGCAGCTGTATTTTTGACAAAAAAAATAGGAGACTATATTAGTCTCCCAAAATTTTGGAGTATAAAATTCTCTATTCCCTGTGTGTTACTTAGTGTGGAATCTACAACAATTGAAAATCTTATTACTAGCAAGTACCGCAGCATATACAACAAACAACAATTTTAACAATATAAAAATACGGCAAAAAAATGCTATATACAATTAATAAAACACGGTATAGATCAATTATTTTCCCCCTTTTTCTTAAATCCTGCCATACGTATCAGCATAAACATCTGTCCGCGGTGGTGAGCTTCATGCTGAAGCATCATAGTTATTATCCACTTTCTGGAATACTGTTTATTGGTAACTTTGCCAAGATAATTCTTATGTCTAAACACAATGCCATCAAGATCTTCATCGCTAAGAGAGCTAACATACTCGGTTAATTTTGCTCTGCATTTTGCAATCGTATCTAAGTATTCTTCAACTTCAGGAGGATCTTTTGGAGGATGAGCTTCTTCTTCTGGACAATCATGCCACACTCCGTAATATGATTTCTTTTTCAGTTCTTCATCCGCCCCGGCGCCCGTCAATGTTTCAAGCCATGCCAGATCACATTCCGCAAGATGCATTAAGTAAGAACCGATGCACCACTCGCCTTCAAGCGGCGTTTGAAATAATTGTTCTTTTGTAAGCCCGCTGATTCCCTTTAACGTTCGTGCCCGTACATCTTCGAACATATAAATAAGAAGATCAATTTGTTTTTTTTCCATAAAGAAACCACTCCTTTCTAATTAAGGGTACAA
>CAZMRG010000165.1:0-6971 GCA_964568655.1 uncultured Ignavibacteriales bacterium
GGAAAATTTTATCCGTTTTGGAACGACCCTTCGATAAACCCATCAGCATCATTGCAGCAGGTATGGACTTGCGGAATCAACACTGTGGCGTTTACCCATGACTTCGCCGGCGGCCCGTTCCTGAGTCTTCCCGTTGCGCCTGTTGTTATCAACACGCCCTATACAATAAAAGCTAAAATTCAGAACGAAGGCACATCGGCTGAAACTTCTGTGCCCGTTAAATTTTTTGTCGACGGCGTTTTGATCAACACAACTAATGTAAGCGAGAACGCCGGACAAACAGATTCTGTATCGAATATATGGCAAACACCCGTCGCCGGTAATCATTTATTGATGTATGTAACGGCTTTGGCTACTGACCAGGACAGGTCAAATGATACAGTGAGAACTACGATTAATGTAATAGCATCACTGCCGCCTATATGCGAGCAGTTTTTATCGGCTACATTTCCTCCAGCAAACTGGACCCAAACCGAAGGATTGTGGGGCTATAATTCTGTCAGCGGTTTTTGTTATGGAACAGGATCAGCGCAGGCTGATTTTTACGATGTTACTTCAGGAACGTTCGACCTGAACACTCCCAATTTTCCTGCTTCGCATACGGGAGACTCATTGATATTCCAGGATGCTTACGCATCTTATATGGGTGAAGATGACCAATTGCAGGTAATGACATCATCTGACGGCGGAACAACATACACTGAGCTTGCCCTGCTGCATGGCGGCGCAAGCGGTGAATTAGTAACCGCGCCTCCGACAACTGATATCTTTTCTCCAACATGCACCCAGTGGAAATACCAGCGTTTCCTGCTGCCCGCCGGAACTAATAAGTTGCAGTTTAACGGCATATCTGCATTTGGTAATCAGTTATATATTGATAGTATTTGCATAAGCTCTGAAGTAATAGGAATTTTGAGCAATAATACGCTGACGCCTAAAACATATTCGCTGTCGCAGAACTATCCTAATCCGTTCAATCCTTCAACAAGCATTGAATACGGATTGCCAAAGGCCGGAGTTGTAAAATTAGTGATCTATGATATTCTCGGGAGAGTTGTATCTACCCTTTTGAATGAATATAAGCAGGCTGGGTCATACAGAATAAGTTTTAATGCGGCAAATCTTGCCAGCGGAGTTTATTTTTACAGAGTAGAGTCGGGTGATTTTTCAGCTGTAAAGAAAATGTTGTTGATTAAATGACGCCAGGAATTTAATCAACGATCCCGCTTTGCGGGACAGCAACAAATTAAATAAAGAATTTAATAATCGACTACCGGCCGGAAGCAGAAGCATTTTGCGGGACGGAGTCTATTTTTAGAACCGTCAGACCGCTTGAAGCGGCTAACGGTTTTTGTTTATTTCATGATCATCTTCAGGGCTTTCAAATCTTCCGGAGTGGTGACTTTAATATTTCCGGCGGGCCCTTCAATTATTTTTACTTTATATCCTGCTGATTCGACTAATGAAGATTCATCTGTGAAATTATTTTTTCGGGATTTTGAGTACGAGTTCTTTAATACTTTATAGCGGAATACCTGCGGCGTCTGAATTGTCCAGAGATTTTCTCTGCTAATGGTTTCAGTAATAATATCTTTCTTTGCACGCTTAACCGTTTCTAAAACCTTACGTCCAATAATTACTTCGCAATGTTTTTTAGCTTCGTCAATAATACTGTTCAGCAGCGCGGTATTAATATTTGGCCTGGCTGCATCATGAATCAAAATAAGGTCGTTCGGCGCAGCGACTATCTGATTGAATGCATTGCGGACAGATTCAAAACGCGTGGCTCCGCCTTCAACCAGTCCCAAGAGCTTAGTTATTTTATTTTTTGCAGCAAGGTTGTGAAGAAAATCAAAATATTTATTCTGCGAGGTAATAAAAATCCCGCTGATTGCTTTGCATTTCTGCATAGCTAAAAGCGGGAATGAAATTATGGGATTGTTTAAGATCTTTAAAAACTGTTTTGGAACGCTATTTTTAGATTGCCCCGAAAATCTTAAACCTGAGCCTGCGGCGGTTATGATCGCAATTACTTTTCTTTCCAAGCTTTAACCCAGTGGTTAGATTGATAATATCAGCCGCTGCAATTATTGCAGAAGCATAGCGTCGCCGTAACTATAGAACCTGTATTTTTCTTTAATAGCTTTCTTGTATGCCTTCAAAACAAGGTCCTTATCGGCAAATGCGCAAACAAGCATTATCAGCGTCGATTGCGGCAGATGGAAATTTGTAATCAGCTTATCAACTACTTTTAATGTCTGCGGCGGATAAATGAATTTGTCTGTCCAGCCCTGCCCCGAACGAATATATCTTCCGGCTGTCGTATTCGCTTCAAGCACTCTTGCGACCGAAGTTCCCACAGCAATAATTTTCTTCCTGTTTTCAACGGTCGTGTTAACCATTGAAGCCGTCTCATCAGAAATGTAGAAAAACTCTGAATCCATTCTGTGTTTGGTCAGGTCCTCAACCTCAACCGGGCGGAATGTGCCGAGCCCAATATGCAGTGTGACGGGAACTATGTTAATTCCCTTTTTCTCTATCTTCCTCAAGAGCTCTTTTGAAAAATGGAGTCCGGCGGTAGGAGCCGCAACCGAGCCAACGTTTTCAGCATATACCGTCTGGTAGTTATCCCTGTCATTATCAGTAGGTTCGCGCTTTATATATGGAGGAAGCGGGGTCTTGCCAAGTTTTTCAATGTACTTCTGAAAATCGCCGCGGTAATTAAATCTTACAATTCTGCCTCTCGAGGTTGTGTTATCAATAACCTCGCAGTACAGGTTTTTTGTCAGGAATATCCTGTTGCCGATCCTTACTTTTCTTGCAGGGTCAACAAGCACATCCCAGATATTTTCTTCCTGGCTGAGCTGCCTTAGCAAAAACACTTCTATCTTTGCGTTGGTTTTTTCTTTTAATCCAAACAATCTTGCGGCAAATACTTTAGAATCGTTTACAACCAGCGTATCGCCTTCTTCCATATAATCAACAACATCTTTGAATTTCTTCGTATCTATTTCTTTTGCTTTCCGGCTCACAACCATTAGCTTGCACTCATCCCTTGGAACTTTGGGGTGCTGCGCGATCATATTTTTGGGAAGAGAGAACTTAAAATCAGTGGATTTCATTTATTTTTTTGTGTGATTTAATTTAAACTTTTATATATATGCCTGCCGCCAAACACAGCGTTATCGCCCAGGTCTTCTTCTATTCTAAGAAGCTGGTTGTATTTTGCCGTACGGTCTGTTCTTGAAAGCGAACCGGTCTTTATCTGCCCAGCGTTGGTTGCAACCGCAATATCAGCGATCGTAACGTCTTCGGTCTCGCCGCTTCTGTGGCTTATAACGTTAGTGTATCCGTTTGTTTTAGCAAGTTCAATTGTTTCCAGTGTTTCGGTAAGCGTGCCTATCTGGTTCACCTTTATCAATACTGAATTGCAGATACCCGCATCGATTCCTTTTCTGAGTATCTCTTTATTTGTAACAAAAACATCGTCTCCAACCAGCTGTATCTTACCGCCAAGTTCCTGCGTAAGCAGTTTCCATCCGTCCCAGTCTTCTTCGCTCATCGCGTCTTCAAGAGATATGATCGGGTAATCTTTGACCATTTTCTTATACAGCTCAACCATTTCGCCCGGCGATTTATCCGGCAGGTGCGATTTAAAGAAAACGTATTTGCCTTTTTCAAACATTTCGCTTGATGCAGGGTCGAGAGCCAGATAAACATCTTTTCCGGCTTTGTATCCCGCGCCGTCAATTGCCGCCATTATCATATCCAGAGCTTCTTCATTCGTCTTAAGGCTTGGCGCAAATCCGCCTTCATCGCCGACAGATGTGCTTAACCCTTTCTTATGCAAAACATTTTTCAGCGAATGAAATACTTCCGAGCCTATTCTTAACGCTTCCGAAAAAGTTTTCGCGCCGGCTGGCACAATCATGAATTCCTGGAAATCAAGATTGTTATCTGCATGCACACCGCCGTTTAGAATGTTCATCATAGGGACAGGAAGCGTCTTCGCGTTCGTTCCGCCGATATATTTATATAAAGGAAGATTATAATACAAAGCGCTGGCTTTTGCAGCCGCTAGCGATACTCCCAATAAAGCGTTTGCACCGAGGTTTGACTTGTTCTTGGTTCCGTCCAGCTCAACCAGCATAGAATCAATTTTGCACTGGTCAGCGCCATCCATATCAACAAGCGAGTTAGCTATAATATCATTAACGTTGGCTACGGCCTTCAGAACACCTTTTCCAAGGTATCGTTTCTTGTCTCCGTCCCTAAGTTCAACGGCTTCTTTCGTTCCGGTTGAAGCTCCGGAAGGAATAGCAGCTCTGCCTAATGTACCGTTCTCTAATATTACGTCGACTTCAATGGTGGGATTGCCGCGGGAATCAAGTATCTCGCGTGCTTTGATTTGTGTTATTTTCGGCATTTTTAAAGAAAATTAAACACAAATATAACCTATTTTTTTCGCGTGGACAATTCAGAATTATTTACCTATCTATCTGGATGTATGAAAAACAGGGCTATTTTCAGGGTTTTGATAAGAGCTCTAAAATTCCGGTTGGGTATAAGATAAGTTTTTCCGGCCCAAACTCACTGATCGATCTCCACTCAGCTTTTTCCCAACCCGCTTCTCTTATTTCAACGGTCTCCTTTTGATACACAGCCTCGTCAACAAATGCAGCATCAAATACCATTATAATTTCATGTTTGGGGACGCCATCAAGTATAAACCTGTTTTCAAGAACTCCCAGAAATTTTTCATCTTTGATCTCCTGGCTAAGCTCTTCGCTAATTTCTCTCTTCAATGCTTCTGATGCAAATTCCTGAAACTCGATACCTCCGCCGAGCGGCCTGTAATAGGTTTCATTTTTCACTGTATCAGTAGCGCGGCAAACAAGAATTCTATCGTTATGTCTGAAAGCGCAAATTGCTACGGGCCTTATCCTGTCGTTTGATGACGGCATTACTTAACATAACAAATTGTCAGCCCGTCTGAAATAGGTATAAGGAGAGATTCGACTCTTGTATCGGACGCAACTTTTTTGTTGTATGCGTCAACGGCTTTTGTTCCTTCATCCGCATTTTTATCCACGATCTTACCGTCACGAAGAGCGTTATCAGCGGCTATGATTCCGCCTTTATTCATCATACCGATCACTTTATCATAATAAGCTGGATAACCAACTTTGTCAGCGTCAATAAATGCAAAATCAAATTTCTTATCTTTGATCTTATCGAGCGATTCCATTGCGCTTCCTAATATCAATTCGATCTTTTTATCAAGTCCGGCTTTTTTAAAATTGCTTCGCGCTTCTGCGGCATGTTCAGGGCTGACTTCCAGCGTAATAAGCTTTCCGTCATCAGGCAATCCCCTTACCATCCAAATTGAGCTGTAGCCGGTTAACGCCCCTATTTCAAGCACATTCTTTGCTTTAATTATTTTTATCAGCAGCTGAAGAAATTTTCCGTTTTCAGGCGAGACCTGTATAAGCGGAATTTTTTTCGATTCAGTTTCCTTTACAACTTCTTTCAGCAGGTTATCTTCTTTAGCAAAGATATCCACAATATAGTTGTACATATCGTCGTTTAATGGAACGCCCTTCATTCAATTATCAATTAACGATTAAAAAATAATGAAATAGAGAAATAAAGAAATAAAAAAACAATATAAAAAGAAAACGTCACATCTTGATAAATTAATAATGGTAAAATCAGTTCTAGCGTAATTACTACTTCTCTATTCCACCATTTCTCTATTTCACCATTTCTCTATTTCTCTATTTATTTAAAATCCGTTTTGTCCGAAGATCAGCGGCAGATTCTTTCCGTTAACAATTACCATTTTCGAATTTGAACTCTTAGCAAGCTCCAATGTAGCTTCAATTCCTTTTAACTGAAGAACCTGGTCGGTAATGCTTTGCGAAACTATCCTGTTATAGTCTGAAATACCCTGCGCTTCAACTTTTTTACGTTCGGCTTCCTGTCTTTCTTTCTGCAAAACGTATACCATCTGCTGCGCCTTTTGCTCAGCGGCTATTTTTTCGTCGATAGCTGTCCTTACTTTTTCCGGAAGCTCAACATTTCTGAGCAGCACCCTTTCGAGAACGATTCCGCGACCGCTGAATGAGCTTTCAAGGTTCTTTGAAACATCCTTAATAAAATCATCACGCTTGGTGGAGTATATGTCTGTAGCGGCATATTCAGTTGAAACATCCCTTAAAGCGGTCCTTATAGCCGGGCGAACGATTTTTTCAACATAGTCTACGCCAATTGTTCTGAACACCTGGGGAGCATCAGAATCGCTTAGCCTGTATAATATAGTGACATCAAGCTTTAACGTAAGTCCGTCGCTCGATAGCGTTGATATAGCGTCATCGCCTTTTACCTGTCCTTCCTCTTTTGAAGAGCTCATTGTATAAGACTGCGTCTTAACGTCCATTTTTTCGACTGATATCAGCGGGTTCACGAAATTCAAACCGCTGTGTAGAACCCCGTCCTGCACGCTGCCGAATAAGACCTGTACGCCGACTTCGCCCGGACCAACCTGAACGATAGCGGAGAAAACTATAGCAACCGCTATACCGATCAAAGATAAAACCCTTGCCGCTCCAAGCGCTTTTGAAATCATCGCATTATTCTGAACCGACTTTCTAAGAGAAGTAAGAATAACTATTACAATAACTAAAAATATTATTAAGCCAACCATTTTTGAAACCTCCTTTTAAGTGAAAATAAAACTTTTCTGATATAATATATGTTTATTTGTAAGCCTTTTCGAGTACATCTATCATCTCTTTATGAATTGTCCTGCCGTTTGAAGCAAGTATCTGCTTATCGTAAATAGAATATCTACCGCCCTTGAAATTAGTCGCTTTTCCGCCCGATTCCATTAATATCAGGTGCGCTGCCGCAACGTCCCATGGATGCAGATTCACTTCCCAAAAGCCTTCAAACCTGCCGCATGCTAAGTA
>CAZMRG010000166.1:0-6963 GCA_964568655.1 uncultured Ignavibacteriales bacterium
CAATTTAAAAATGTATATGTTGTATGCGCAAAGGAAGAAGACAAAGTTATTTTGGAAGTAATTGACGAGGGCCCCGGCTTTTCCGATAGCGACCGTGAAAAAGTGTTTTCAAAATTTGCGCGGCTGAGCGCAAAACCCACCGGCGAGGAACATTCTACCGGGCTTGGCTTAGCAATAGTGAGAAAACTCACCGAGCTTATTGGCGGCTCGATTCATTTTGAAAACAATAAGACCATAGGTGCAAAATTTACTCTGAAAATCCCGCAAACCACATAAATAAGCCTCTGATTTTCCCCGTTTTTATCACGATTAGACGTTATACCATGTTAAAAGAGATTAGGCAATATTAAGCTTAGATAAGGTTACCTTACACAGCTTAAAGCGCTGTTAATTATTAAATATTTACTATTTTGAGCGTTTTTTTATTCTCTTATATGAATTAAATTTTTCTATGGAAAACATTTCGACTCTTTTAGATACAGGAATAAAAATAAGACAGGTCAACCCCGCTGAAGCTCTTATCATTTTCAACCAGGCATATCAGTCAGCCAAAGAGACAGACGACGAAAAAGATATCGTTGAGTCGGTCTTCAATATGGCTATTGTATATCTTAATCTTGCCAACTACTCTGAATCGCTCAGGCACTTCATGATGACTCTCGATTACGATTATACGCATAATAACCCGAAATTGATCGCCGAGGTGTACAGGGGTATTGCAACGCAGTACTTAAGGACTTACAACTATAAAGAAGCTCTTAAATATTTATACCGCGCAGAGAGCTTAAGTATAGATGTAAATCATCTTGAAAATCTACATTCTATATACGGAAGTTTCGGTTCACTGTATAACAAACTGAAGTTTTACGAAAAGGCTTCTGATTATACTTTGAAATCATTGCGTTTGGCTGAACAAATTGGCTCGCCGGAAATGATCCAATATTCAAAGATGTCGGTTGGCGCCTGCTACTACCACCTGAAACAGTTTGATAAAGCAAACGAATACTTAAACGATGCATTGGTTGGAGAGAGTCAGTTCGCGATTGCAAACGCCCTTCACTTTCTTGCAGAAATAAGGTATGATAATAAACAGCTAAAGAAAGCGTTCACGTATTCATTAAGACAGGTTGAGATCGCTAAAAAATTTAATTACTATGAATATGAAGGCTTAGGGCTGCGTATGCTGGGCGATATTATGCTGGCCGAAGGAAAAAATGATGAAGCCCTGGTTTATTACAAAGAAGGAATTGACCTGTTGAAAGATGTTGGCGAAAAGCCTGTATATTTTTCACTGCTGTATAGACTCATAAATTTATACGAAGAAACCGGCAAGACGGCGCTTGCAATGGCGCTGTATAAAAAACTCAGCAAAGAACATGTTAACCATCTGGAAAATGAACTTAGGCTTCAAACCGAGCATATTGATATTCACAGTGAAATAGAAAAGATCAGGATAGAGGCGGAAACAGAAAAAAAGAACAATATTAAACTGCATGACGCACTCGAAAAAGTTAAAAGGCTCAACGAAAAATTAAACGACGCAAACCGCGAGAAGAATGATTTCATGTCGCTTGTTATTCATGATCTGAAAAATCCCCTGCAAAATATCCGTTCAACAATAAGAATGCTGAAAACTATTTCAGATGAGAAAACGGCAAAAGAATACACTGAAAATGTATTATCGCAGACCGACAGGATGTTCAATCTAATAAGCAAGCTGCTGGATTACAGGGCGATAGAAGACGGCAAGCTGAAAATAAAACATACCATATTTAAGACCAAAGATATTTTCAGCGATATTATGAGCAACCTGAACCCGCAGGCTCTTGAAAAAAACCTGAGGATGATCTGCTTAAATGAATGTGGCGAAAGCGAACTTAACACAGACTATATCATACTGTACCAGATAATGGAGAATCTTGTATCGAACGCGATCAAGTTCTCGCCGAAAGACAGGAAAATTGTCCTGAGGTCTTATTCCACAGATGAAGGCGTAACGTTCGAAGTGGCGGACGAGGGGCCGGGGTTCACCAAAAACGATATGAAAAAAGTTTTCTCAAGCTTTGCCCGGCTGAGCGCACAGCCGACTGCAAACGAAAATTCTACCGGGCTGGGCTTATCGATCACTAAAAAATTAGGCAAGCTTATCGGCGGCAATATCGAGATAGAAAACCGCGAAGGCAAAGGCGCAAAATTCCTTGTAGAACTTAAATACCAGGAGTAACAAAATATGACGAAATATAAAAAACAAATATCGCCGTTTATTGTACCTGCCGAAGGCGGCAAGCTTATCGAAGAACATTTCGGCAAGGCAAGTGAAAACTGCGGAGATTTCAGCGTAGCGCATATGATAGCGCCTCCGGGCTGGAGCGAGCCGTTTCAAACGCCTGAGTTTGATGAAATAACTTATGTTATCTCCGGTAAAAAACAATTTGAAATAGACGGTGAAATTATTACTCTTGAAAAGAACCAGTCGATTTGCGTTTGTAAAGGAGCTCGGGTCAGATATTTCAATCCTTTTGATGCGCCGGTAGAATATATTTCATTTTGTATCCCTGCATTCACTCCCGGCAAAGTAAACCGTGAATCTGCTTAGCGCCGTCGCTTAGCTCCGCCGCTCTTATTCTTCCGCTTTCTCCAGCAGCCAGCTTCTGTTAATAATCTCCTTTTCACCGTTTATCTGTTTCTTTAATTCAGCGACGTCAACTTTTGTAAACTGTTCCTTCTTCTGCGATCTCTTAATCAGTATGCGGCAGTATTTCAGGAAATTCATAAACTGGCGTTTATATATTTCTGACACCATTTTATTTTTTGAGAGGAAGTGCGAGAATGAATCGATCAGCGAGAGTCCCTGCTCGAACAACTGAAGTTCGTACAAAAGCTTCATTGTCAGTGTTTTCGCCTCAAACTTAAACACGAAGAAATTATAGTTCACCTTTGAGATTTGTTCAAGAGCTTCGGCAAATTGTTTTCTTTCGAAATTAAGCACGGCTTTTGTATAGTTGAACATGTCCGCGCTTTGTTCAGGCAGCAGGTAAGAATGATAATCATTTACAAACGCTTCGGCCCATTCATATCTTTTCAGAACTACAGCGGTATAAAAAATATTCCTGAAAAGGTTAGCCTGCATAAAATTTCTCCTGTCATCCGAAAATAATCTATTCTCCAGCATCATTTCATAGACCTTCATGAGGTCGGCATAATCAATCTCCGCGCCGTTCCTCATTAAAGTAATACAGCAGCTTTCCAGGATCAGAAACAGGTTGTACCTTGCCTCGCGCGTGAACCGGCCCAGGTTTCCGGCAATTTTGTTTTTTAAAAGATCGTAATACTTAACTTCTGCCGAGGATCCTGAACACTTATTCATATAATAATATATCTCAATCACATAATAGTATTCATAATTGCGTTCTTTAAGGTATGTCATTATTTTTTCAAGATCGGTGTTCTTCAGGATCGCATCTGTAAGATTAAAATCATATTTCTCATTCAGCACTTCCTCATGTTCCGTCAATTCCTGCGCTATATTTAATATGTTCATCAAAAAGAAATTAACCATGTACTCGCCTGTTTTCAAAAGGTGCGCCCCGGATTCATCCTGCCTGTCGCCGGAGATCAGGAAATTTACTTTAGCCGTCTCGATTTCCCACCTGTTCAGAAAATATGTTTCATCAATGCTTCCTTCCTTATTCAGTAACGCTTCAGCCTCCTTCATATGCTTATTGAACAGGCCCTCAGCCTTCCGCTCCTTCAATTCTTCCAAAAGAAATTTCTTTTCGGTGAAAGGATTCCTGCGGAATCTCAGGTATGTAATAAACTCCTCCGCAAGCGAAAGCAGGTCTGATGACAGTATCCTCATTACAGTATCGTTATACTTCTTGCCCGGATAAAGTTTTTTGAACAGGTTTTCCTTTTCAAGCGATACTGAATCAAATTCAGGCGCATGTTTCCGCATGATATCGAACAGCTTAACTACGTTTTGATTTGTATTATGAAACGGCGAGCGCAGGAAATCCCTGAACTGTTTCAGTTCCTCCTTCGAAAAAGTTTTAACAATATCTATGAATTTACTTTTAAGCATAATCTAAAAAGTCCGAACGTAAAGTTATAACAAATTTAGCAAATTAAAAGAGCAAAAACCCTTAAAAACATTGGGTTTTTGGCAAAAATTGCGAAACTCATATTTTTGAAAACGGCAAAATAATATTACATTTAAGTTAAATATTCTTCACACTGCGCCGTTATAACATTGAGCATATACTTTGTTCTCTGAAAGTGCATTAAATGCGGATACACATGCGTTTTTTTATTAAAAATCCTGCTTTGCCAAACTTCAACACAAATTATTCTATTACTTCTTACTAAAAATTTCTTTGCCCGCGCCAACAGTTTGTAATATCTTTGCAAACAATTTAATCAATCAAAAGGAGAATAATCATGGCGTCATTAGAAGTAAAAAACATGAGCGTACCTGATGAAACAAGGTCGCTCCCGAAAACAAAAGGCGAAATAGTAAAAGTCGGTGACCATACTATTATGCGTGGTACATTTGAGCCGGGATGGAAATGGTCCGAATGTGTTAAACCAACAGTTGGCACTCCAAGCTGCCAGGCTAATCATGTTCTGTATATTATTTCAGGTAAGATGGCGGTCAGGATGAACGACGGAACCGAAAAAACATTCGGACCCGGTGATACCGGTGTGATCCCGCCGGGACATGATGCATGGGTTATAGGCAATGAACCCTGTGTTTCAATCGATTTTACCGCCGGCGCAACATACGGCAAAAAATAATTATTCGATTACCATTAACTGATAACTAAAGTAAATCATAATGCCATCAGCTAAGAGAAAACTTATTGACTGCAGGGATTTTCCGAATGAAATAGGATGCACACTCTTAATTTCAGGAAATGCAAAAGAAGTCCTTAACGCCGCCGTAAGGCATGCTGTTGAAGAACACGGGCACCAGGATACAGGCGAACTCCGCAAACAGATAAAAGCTCTGATGAGAGACGAACCAAAAATGTTTCCATATAAAAATATTAAAAAAAATAAATCAACTAAAAGAAAGGAATTACAAAATGATCGTAGTAAGAGATATATTCAATCTTAAATTCGGACAGGCAAAAGACGCAAAGAACCTGCTTCAGGAAGGAAAAGAACTAAACAGGAAATACGGCTTCGATAAATCGCGCTCCTTAACAGACTTAACCGGCGATTCATACCGCCTGATACTTGAAAGTGAATGGGATAGTTTAACCGCCTGGGAAGGAGCAATGAAAAAAGGATTAGGAGACGCCGACTGGCAGAATTGGTATAAAAAATTGGTTCCGCTTGTTAATACTGCAAGCCGTGAGATCATGAACATTGTAGCTTAAAAAATATTCTTAAATAATTAAAGACAAATTAAATGGAAAGATTTCTCGTAGAAACAAATCATAACCGCGAAGACTGCCTGCACATACTCGACCAGTTTGTTGCATATGGCCACATAACTAATTTTGAGTGGGGATGCGAAAGTGGCATTTGCACCGGCTGGGCTATTCTGGAAGCCGAAGACGAAGCGCAGGCTCTTTTATCCGTTCCAGCCATTGTAAGAGGTAAATCCCGCGCTGTTAAACTTTCCAGATTTACTCCCGAACTGATACAACATTTTCACGAAGAAGAAGGCGAATAACAAATTTAATAACCAAAGGAGAATTTAATGCCGGACCAAACTAAGATAGACGAACTAAAAGCAAACCTTCGCGGAAGACTTATCGCTAAGGGCGATGATTCATATGATGAATCGCGCAAAGTATATAATGGAATGATAAACAAACACCCGGCGCTTATCGTGTATTGCGTCGACGTTGCCGATGTAATTACATGCGTTAATTTCGGGCGCGAAAACAAAATGCTTACTGCTATACGTGGAGGCGGACACAACGGCGGCGGGCTTGGCATTTGCGATGACGGGCTCGTTATAGATCTTTCTAATATTAAGTACACGCGCGTTGACCCGAAAAACAAAACAGTTCGCGCCGGGGGCGGCTGCGTGTGGAGCGACGTTGACCACGCTACACATGCATTTGGTATGGCTACGCCAAGCGGTATAATAGGCAGCACAGGCGTCGGGGGCCTTACTTTAGGAGGAGGAATAGGCCACCTGACACGCCACTGCGGACTTGCTATAGATAATTTGCTTGAAGCAGACTTGGTTCTTGCCGACGGAAGCTTTGTTACAGCCAGCGAAAAAGAAAATCCGGACCTATTCTGGGCTATTCGCGGCGGCGGCGGAAACTTCGGCATAATCACTTCATTCCTGTTCAGGCTTCACCCGATAAGTATGGTTTATGGCGGACCTGTTTTATATGAGCTTGGTGAAACCAAAAAAGTTATGCAGTGGTACCGCAAATTCATTCTGGACGCTCCGAATGAACTGAATGGATTCTTCGCCTTCCTTACTGTTCCGCCCGGACCGCCATTCCCCGAACACCTGCACGGTAAAAAATTGTGCGGAATTGTATGGGCTTACACCGGCGATATGGGAAATGCTGAAAAAGTATTTAAACCGATTCGTGATTTTCTTAAGCCTGCTCTTGATTTTGCCGGACCGATGCCTCACCCTGTTATACAGGGAATGTTTGATGCATTATTTGTGCCCGGTATGCAATGGTATTGGAGTGCGGATTTTGTTAAAGAGATAAGCGATAAAGCTATTGACGCGCATATAGAATTTGCCGATAAGATGCCTCCAGGATTTTCAACAATGCATTTATATCCGATAAATGGAGCAGCCGCAAAAGTCGGAAAAAATGACACACCGTGGGCTTACAGGGATGCAGTTTGGGCGCAGGTTATGGTTGGCGTCGACCCCGACCCCGCAAACAAAGAAGTTATAACCAAGTGGACTAAAGAATACTTCGATGCGCTTCACCCATTCTCAGCCGGAGGCGCGTATGTGAACTTCATGATGGA
>CAZMRG010000167.1:0-6911 GCA_964568655.1 uncultured Ignavibacteriales bacterium
GATTTGGTTATGACATACATAAATTTGTACGGGGAAGAAAGCTCATTCTCGGCGGCGTTGAAATAAAATATCCGCGCGGGTTACTGGGGCACTCAGATGCTGATGTTCTTCTTCATTCAATTTGCGATGCGCTTCTTGGCGCGGCAGGATTGAAGGATATAGGGCATTACTTTCCGAACACAGAAAAGAAATGGAAAAATGTTTCAAGCATGATACTGCTAAAAGAATGCGCAAGGTTAATACTCCATGAAAAGCTAGAGATCAATAACATAGATTGCACGATAATATTAGAAGAACCAAAGATAAGCGGTTATGTCGATCAAATGGAAGCTAATATAGCGCGCGCGCTTAAGATCAGGAGAAACCAAATTTCTATCAAATCGACTACTTCCGAGGGTCTTGGTTTTATAGGCGCCAAAAAATGATGCTCGTCATATGCAATTTGCCTTCTAAAATAATTACATTTTGAATTCATCTCCGCCAAAAAAAAATCGTTTAGTAAATCTCACTGTTTGTATTTTAAGCGGCCTGCTGATGGGCTTTGCTTTCCCGCCGTTTAAGACATGGTTTCTTGTATATCCCGGCGTAATTCTAATGCTTCATATGATATATACTTCAGGCAGGCTGCGGCAGGCTTTTGGAAGAGGATATATTATATTGCTGGCGTTCAACGCGTCCTCAGTGTACTGGATAGGCCATTGGGAAGGAAATGATATTTTCCTGAAGATCGGCGGCGGAGCAACGGTTATGGCTCATCCGTTATTCATGCTGATTCCGCTTCTGGTTTCATACGGAATTTATAAGGCTCTTAGAAAAGAAGCCGCAATATTCTTATTCCCGTTAATATGGGTTGGATTTGAATACCTTGATAATATCTGGCAGCTTTCATTTCCCTGGCTTGAATTAGGCAATACCGAAACTTACAACCTGAACAGAATTCAATATGCGGATTTGATAGGAGTGCACGGCATAACATTTATTATTTGCATTATTTCTGTTGTATTGTACGTATTAACTATCCGCTTTAATAAGAAATCATGGAAGATAATTTCGGCTCCGTCATTAGCCTCAATAATTCTCATATTCATCTTAATAACCTGGCCATATTTTTATTCATATAATAAATTAAACTCACCCGATAATTCAAAATATTTCAGCACAACCGATTCATCCAAGCTTATCAAATCAACAATTATTCAGCCGAATGTCGACCCTGAAACCAAGTGGGTTCTTGAGAAGAAGGATTCGCTGGTTGACGCATATATCAAACATCTGAATGACGCGCTGAAAACGAACGCGGATCTGTACATACTTCATGAAACCGCAACGCCGTATTACTTTTTCGAAGATTACAATTATTACAATACAAAAAAATTCCTGGACTTTGTTAACAATAACCGTAAGTATTTGCTGATAGGGATACCTCACCTGTATTATTATCCGGACAGCGTAAAGGCCCCCAAAGAAAGCGGGACCAGCAGCATTACTAAAAGAAGATTTGATACATTTAACTCGGCTGTTTTACTTGAACCTGATAAACAAATAAACGATTTCACAATCCACAAAAAATCCAAGCTTGTCCCTTTCAGCGAGCGGGCGCCGTACCAGGAGTACATTCCGTTTCTTACGAAATGGATAAAGTGGGGAGTTGGAATAAGTTCATGGCAAAGAGGCGACGGGCTCACATTATTCAATTTATCAAATCCAATATTTAAAGAACGCGCTAAATTCGAAACTTTGATATGTTTTGAATCAGTATTCAGCGATTACGTAAGCGGGGGGATAAAGAACGGAGCTGAGTTTATTGTTATTATTACAAATGACGGGTGGTTTGGGAAATCATCAGGACCGGTGCAGCACGAACAGTATGCTGTGCTCAGGGCGATTGAAAACAGGAAATGGATAATCAGGGCCGCGCAGACAGGAATTTCAAGCTACATCGACCCGCTGGGGAATCAATATGATGAAACCGGATTAAATACCGAAGCCGTAATTTCAAAAACAATTATTGCAAATGATGAAATGACATTTTATGCGGAACACGGGGATATAATAGGAAAAGCAGGCTATTATATATTAATAATAAGCCTGCTTTTAAGTATAATACTTTATTACGCAGTCAACAGAAAGAGAAGCAGGCTGGCCTGAAGCTTAAGCCCTTCTTTCTTTCTGAGTTCCTCTGCTTTTTTCCTTGCCTGATCTAAACTTGAGAACTCGCCAAATCTAACCCGGTACCATGTACCCTTGGCGCCCAAATCGGCTTTCATCATTGTACCCGCTAAGCCGTCTATCTTTAATGATTGAACAATGCCGATCCTCTTGTTAGCTTTCGCATCAGAATCCCAGGCAGATTCCTGAATAGTGTACTTGCCGTTATCAAGCTTTACATAAATTACTTTGAATTTATCATCCATCCAGCCCATTGAGTTCTGCGTCACGCCGTCAAGCTTTGTTTCCTGCTGAGGCTGCTGCTGTTTCTCCGGCGGCTTGCTTGTTTGCTGCTGCTGCTGAACAGGCTGTTGGGTTTTGGTCTCTGTCTTCGGCTGTTCCGTATTCGGCTGAGTTGTACTCTGCTGTGTAGTGTTCTGGGTTGTGTTTTGCTGCTGCAGTTGATTTTGCTGATCGCTGCTTGTAACCGGCGGGGTCACGTTATTGTTCTGAGGATTAGTATTTGCATCTTTCAGCACATTCTGTTCAGCTTTGTTGTTTGGCGCTGTCTGCTCGGTAACAGGCTTCTCTTCGTTCACCTGTTCTGTATTCGGAGTTTCCACCGGTTTGAAAAAGATCTTGTAAATTACCGGCGAAAAGATCAGGAGCACAAGCACGATTGAGAAAAATATGATAAAAGTAGTAACGTATATCTTTAATTTTGATTTATACTCAGCTTCCTTGGTCGCCTGGTATAAAAGCTCATATTCGAAAGAAAGGTTCTGAGTATCAGTTGCGTTTGCTTCAACGTCTTTATACCAGATATAATACGAATTATCGCTTGCCCTGTACTCGCCTGTGCCGTTTGCGCTTCCGTTGCCGTTTGTAGCAACGGGCGGCTTGGGAGTTTCGACTGTAGGGAACGTCATGTTCTCGCGCACTGGGGGGTTCGTAATTTCATTGTGAAGCTCAACTACGCTTGGAGGTATAACATTCTGCACAAGCGGCTGTTCGGTTGTTTCTTCTATCTTAGCCGATGTACGTTTATTTTCTTCTTTAAGTTCTGTAAAGAAATCCGAAAAGGTCTTTTGGGACAGGTCCTCTATTTCCTGAGCTTTCTTTTCTTCCGCAGGCGCGTTAACTATGGTTTCCTGAACGGTTTCAACTTTCTCGGTTTCTTTGAGCGGCTCAGGTATTACCTCGGGCGGCTTTTCCGTTTTTTCTTCTTTTATATTTTCTACCGGCAATTTATCTTTTTCAGCTACAGGTATCTTCCACAACGGCTTGGTCATTCCGCTCTGCTGATAAGCTTTGGGAATTTCTTCAACCGGTTTAGTAATCTTATCCAGAATTTCTTCGCGTTTCTTCTTAAGCTCTTCTTCAACCGGGTTAACTGTTTCAGGGTTAACAGTGACCGGGTTTACGGTTGTTTGCGGCGGTTCCTCCCTGTTAGATAATACCGGAATTTCAGGCGTTTTAGTTACAGGTTCCTCAGTTGTTTTAAAAACCGGGGCAGTTTCGGATATTGAAGGGGTTATATAAACCGTTTCTCCCGAGCCCTGGTTGACCTCGTCTTCCAGCTTTGAAGTAGCAAGGAATTCAACGGTTTTTTTATAACCGTTTGTATCGGCCGAATCTCCGTTACCCTTATTAAACTTAATTATGAACTCGCCAAAATTTGCGACATCAACAATATTGTCCTGTTTAACCCCCGATATTATAATCGAAAATATGTCATCATATATCTTCTCGGCCTCGAACGTGGTCAGCTTAAAATACTTGGATATTTTTTCGACTATTTCTTCTTTTAACATACTTCCCTTTTTTAGTGATGGGGAACACGTTTTAAATGTTCAAACGTTTAAATTATCCAGAAAATTCTTATCAGGATCAAACTGTATATGATTCCTGAATAATTGCGGACTATCTCCAACCTTAAACGGCTTCTTTGACGTGATTGTAAACTTACCGAAATTCTCGATCTCTATCACGCCGTCTTTCTTCAGTTTTTCTGAGATCCTCTCGATTACTATGCTGATAATCATCTCCGCTCTTCCGGCGGTGATGGCGTTATCAACTGAAACTTTATTTATAAGATCTATTGTATTCATTTAAAAAATTGTAAATTTACGGTCACATATCTCCGGCAGTCATATCTTCAGAAACGGGGCGTATGGACACACTTTTGGTCAAAATATCAAATTTATTATTTTTATTCAATAGTAACTAACTTGATAAAAGAACCAATCCGGATCGCTCAAATTAGAATCAAATATGTTGTCCAAAATAGTCCGGCATCAACTATCACTTTAATTTGCCTTTCTAACTGCACTAATATAATGAATTAATTAGAAAAGTCAAATACCTACCAAAAATGGCAAAAAAGATTTATTGAATTCTAGTTCAAAAACTGCATATTTCTGAAGAATTCCCCGTATGAAATGTTTCTAAATATAACCATTATTTTACAAAGATTGGCGATTAAAATCACTGGTGAAGAGGCGGCTACTCAAGTCTTTTTGGCTTGTCATTTCTGACCCTGAATCCAAGCAGTCTCAGCCCCGGGATGTCTAAAAGGTTCTCAGGAAAGAAAGTACCTTTTGGCTTACCAATAATATTGACCTTTGTAACCTGTTTATCATTAAAATGAAGAGTTATTATTTCGCCGTTTGACTTATTGGCTCCGTTCGGATTTTTCTGGTCATAAACGAAATATATGCTTGCTGCATTCGTATCTACCCTGATATAATCAAGCTCATTTTCTTTGAATTTCATAAACATAAAGACTCCTGATATCTGGTCATACCGGTCGGGATAATCCGAACTGAACTGCATGGCAAAAGCGCTTTTGTTCACATAGATATCCTGCAACACATCTTTGAAATCGGCATATATCGAGTCTCCCGTAACCTGCATATTATCTTTCCACACTGCCGGATTCTTAGAGAGAGCCATAACGCCTCCCTCGCCTGATATATCCCGGAAATAATACCCAACTTCCGAACTTGCGAGAAAATCAGTGCGTATGATCTTTACGCTGTCTTTAGCCACATAATACTCGGGCTTATTCCTGAACGACTCCATCTGCTGGCTGAAAATGAACAGGGTATCCACTTTTTCATCTTTTGTTTCAATTTCAACAAGGCGCGCATTACCTTTTATGAACGAATAATTTCTTTTTTCATAGTTCTCGCCGTAGTTACCGTATATTATTGCGTTCTTATTTGTGAAATTTATTTTTACGTTATCCTGCGCTATTGATTTTTTTTCAAAATCAAAGTATGTAGCTTTATCTGAATTAATGATCGTTGAATCGCTTTCAATTTTAACGTTCCCGTTTGCCGTGGATGTGCCGATGAGCTTTTCATAAACCAGGTCATCGGTATATATCGTAGTTGAATCGGTTACGATCTTAACATTTCCGTTGGCATATGATTTCCCGACTGAACGCAGATATTTAAGACGATCTGATGTGATAACGTACTTATTGTCGGTGATCTTCACGTTGCCATGAAATTCGGCAAGGTCCTGGTTGAAATAATAAATGCCGTAATCAGCCTTAAGAGTGGTTTTAGTATCGTTCAGCACGGCCCCGTTAGGGCAGACCACTTTTGATTCATCGCCGTAATATGTACCAAACGGCGCGGTAATGGTCATTGTATCTTTTACAACGTGAACGTTTGTATAAAGATCGGCTTTATTTTCCTTAAAGTACTGAACTACTCTGCCGCAGGTGATCTTCACATCATTATGGGTCAACGAAACATTTCCTATCGCTTCCCTCACATCTTCGCCGTTAATTGTTTTTCCGATCAAACTATCGGCATGATTAATTGTTATTTTATCCTGAGCCCGCGTTACGGAGCTAAGACAAAAGATAAATATAAAGTTTAGCAGAAAAACTATTAACAATTTACCGGGATTAATACTTATCAAACGTCCGTTCATTTCTGCACCTGCCCGCTCACTTTGTAAATCACGTAATTCTTAAGATTCTGGTCAGATTCAAACCCATAGCCCTGTATGTCGTCTGTTTTAGTTTTGATATGAACAAATTCATCTGTCTTTATCTTCTGCGTTTTATTCACCCAGTAAAGTTTTTCGGTCGTTAAGTCGCTTCCGTCCTGCGAGACAAGCTTAACATTATCATAAACCTCAACATCCTTTGTCACATCAAATATTTTGCCTCTCCTGCCGGTTAGCGTTGAGCTATAGACGCCTTTTTTGTAAAAATCCACAGTCGCCCCGCTATCAATAAGCGTATAATTGAACTTAGCATATTGCCTTATATGCGCAGCTTTCAGAATAGCTTTAACGTATCCTGAATCGGAAAAAGTAACCGTTGTGTTATAACTTTCCTGAGTTGGTATGCTATCGGGGCTAACAAGATTTGTTTTGGAAGGTTCAACTTTTTGCGTGCCGCAGGAATAGATCAACATGCAGGTAAATATCAACACATATAAAGAAGGGGCTCTCACTCTGAGTTCAGACGGGAAATTATTATTTCGTTCAGTTTAGTTTTATTCAAATGAAATTATTTGCAATCCTTTTTCTTTCATTTCTTCTGCAGGCCAGAATAACTTATCCGGATAAAATCTATTAACAAATGTCACTTCTTTTTCCAGGCGCCGTCCTGTATAATTTTTCGTTTCCGGATCCCATTCGTGTAAAATGATTATATCGCCCACATTCGTTTCAAAATCATTTAGACGTATTTCGTATTTTTTCCTGCCTTCAACAATGAGATTAAAATATTCAGGCCA
>CAZMRG010000168.1:0-6806 GCA_964568655.1 uncultured Ignavibacteriales bacterium
AAGTGTGTAGCCGTTAATAGCGGCTCGTGGGTTCGAATCCCACCTTCTCCGCAAATATGTTTTACGCTTACATTCTGAAAAGTCTCAGTGATGGTATTTTTATTATTATGGCAGTACCTCGAATATTGAATCGAGACTAAAAGAACATAATTACGGACATGTGAGAACTACCAAAGGTCATCGCCCATACAAAATTCATTATTTTGAAATATTTAATAATAAGACAGATGCAATTAAAAGAGAATTATTCTTTAAGAGTATTAGCGGATATAACTGACTAAAAGAAAATATAATTATATAACGGTTTGTGGGTTCTCCCGAAGGGACTCCTACGAAGGAATCCCATCTTCTCCGCAAAACTACGCTAATGCTTCGTTTCCCAGGCGAAATAAAAACAATCCTTATTTTACTAATACCATTTTATTCGTTTTAGTATAATCGCCAGCAGTAAGTCTGTAAAAGTAAATGCCGCTCGGATAGTTTGCCCCATTCCAATTTGTTTTATATGTTCCCGCAGTGTACTCGCCATTAACCAGTAATTCAATTGCTTTACCAAGCATATCGTAGACCGTAAGTTTAACAGATGATCTGTTTGGAACAGCAAAATTAATATTAGTTACAGGATTGAACGGGTTTGGATAATTTTGCGATAAGTTGAATTCCACGGGGGCATTTGGTTCGGTTTTGATCCCGGTATTTTCACTTTTCGATTTTATCGCTTCAGGTTTACCTGAACTCCCGCCGGTAAAGATCGTATATCCGTTATAATCAATTGAACCATTAGCCTGATTTATCGGGCATGGGATAAGCAAGTCTCTGAAAAGCCTGATATTATTCTTAACAATAACTTCGCCGATAGCGGGAAATATAATATCTCCTGACCCGCTAATGTTTTGTAATGAATTTCCGTCAAAACTTATATCATTAGAGTCTTCAAGAATTAACGTTCCGTTAATATTCAAATTTCCTTTGATATTTATTGCAGAACGCTTTACGCCATTTTTGCAGCACACTTTTAAAGAACTATTAGGGTTAATATTTATTGAATCAGCCGAAAAACTGGTTGCCGAATCAATCACAATGGCTTCGGAACTATTTTGTATATTCAGGTTCGGAAGTTTTCTGCCTTTGAATCTCAGGTTCTGAAGCGAGGCGGAAATACTTAAAACGCTTCCCTTTTCAAATCTAACCTTGGAATCCGGCAATGATAGCCCAAAGGGATTTGCAGCCTGGGTATTATTAATATTAAAAGTAGAGCCATTTTCAAATATTACAGAGTTGCTGATCCCGCTATTTGTAAATATATAACCGGGACAGGATTGAATAAGTAAAGAACCTGTTTTAAATTCAATTGCGTTTGAATCATATGCATTAATGTAATTTTCCTGGGTTCCTGAGAATGTTAATGAACCTGAGACTATTGCATTTGCATTGTGTTTAACGTATATGCTAAGACGTGGGTTATTGGCGTTAATTTCAAGGCTTGAACCGGTGTCTATAACTAAATCCCCGTCTGTAAAACTAAATAATTCATGCTCAGAATATTTTAAGTCGCCTATACCTTTTTTAACGGAGATTTGATCTTCGTCCCTGTCAGCAAATTTTACATCGCCCATTCCCTTGCTTTCCGGGATTTTGTATTCATTATATTTAGAGGTCGCCACATCAAGATCCTGTCCCATATTTTCGGAATCGGAGTATTCGTTATATTTTAGATCGCCGATATAATACATTTTTTTATTCTGGCCTTTTCCTAACCCTTCGGAGACGCCTTGTATTGAAAGTATACGCGGGTTTCCGGAACCTGGCGACATTGTTACAAAGGAGTTGTTCTTTATAATAAGCTGCCCAACTGTAACCTGGTTCACGTTAGTTATATTTATAGCGCCTCCGTTTTCTATAATTAGAATATCAGTTGCGGACATAACCTGCCTGGTTGGCGTCCAATTACCTGCGGCGCTGAAACTTGTACTTACATTTCCGGTCCATAAATATGTTGTTTGACTGAGTAAAGGCTGTGAAAATAACAGGAGTACTATTAGTATCATTTTTTTAAAAGAGTTTAATTTAAATCTTTTTTAAAACTTACGTTTACGTGGTAATTTAAAACTAACAGATTAAACAAGCAATAACGATTCGGGCTATTTGTAAACAATTGGAGGAACAGGTGTTTACGATAGTTTTTACAGTCGATGGAAACACTAAGGAATCCTTACACAAAACTAAAAAAGGCCGCAATTAGCGCCCTCTTTTATTACATAAAGAACAATTCTCATTTTACCAATACCATCTTATTCGTATTTGTATAATCGCCTGCAATCAACCTGTAAAAGTAAACGCCGCTTGGGAAACCGGATGCGTTCCAATCCACAGAATACTCGCCTGCCTGTAATATCTCATTTACTGCAATTGCGATCTCTCTTCCCAGTATATCGTAAATAACCAGCTTAACATGCGATGATCCTGGCAGGCCAAAAACAATTTTCGTATTCGGATTAAACGGATTCGGGTAATTCTGATTTAATTTATATTCCATGGGAATCTCACCGCTAATAGGAATTATGCCGGTAAGGGTATTGCCGACTCTTAAGCCCCCTCCAAAACTTGATACCCAAATTTCATTACTGTTATACGGATTATAGAAAACTCTTTCCGGCTGACGGAACGGATATGTTGTCACCTGGGCAAATGCCGGCGCGCCGGATGTAATGTTCGAGCTGTACCATAAACCTTGAGTTTCGGTCGTCATATATGCCTGGTTGGGATTTACAGGGCTAAACGTAACAGATGTAACCCTGTCCTGGTTATTAATTTTGGACCAAACCAATCCGCGGTTCGTTGTTCTGTATAAGCCGCCCAGACCGTTTGGAGGCCCGCCCCATCCGCTGAATACGCATGCATAAAAAGTATTCTGGTTTGCGTCGTACGGATACAAAACAATATCTTTTGTCCAGTAGTACATGCCCGGGTCGGAAATATCCGTCCATCCATTCGTGAGCGGATTGTAAATAAAAGTACCTGAGCTTGCTGTGAATGCCGATGTCCTCCGCCCTGAATAAGTACAAACCATTTTCCCGTCGTTCAATACAACTATTGAAGCAGGATGCCCCTCGGTTCTTGGCGGATTCGGCAGCTTAGTCCATGTTGAAGTTCCAAGATTCTGTATATCGTTTGAAATATATATTCCTCCCAGCGTTGAGTGAATTACGCTGGCGTACATCCTGTTCGGGTTATTCGGGTCAGACGCTATCCAGAATACAGGATGGCTGAATAAATGCATCAGCTGCCATGCCGCGCCGCCATTTGTTGAATACAGAATTTTTCCATCGGCATCTGCCGCATCAAGAATAGCGTCAGTGAGCCTTGTGCTTTGATACATATCATGAATATTTGAAGTTGCCGCGTATATAGTATTACTTGCGGCGTTCTTCGTCAATCTGTATGTTGTATTCGCATTGAGCCCCGTATAATTGAAAGACCATGAATTACCTGCATCAGCGCTTCGTATTCCTTTTATATCTGAAAAGCCGCCGAACATATTTAATGAATCGCCCCAAAACAATTGCCACACGCTTGTATTTTCAAGCCCAATACCATGATAATATCTTCCTGTTGGAGTATTTGAGCCTGCAGGATTTTGATCCGCAGGTGAAAGATAACCCTGGTACCACGTTACACCGCCGTTTGATGTTTTATGTACAAAACCAAAATCTCCGAATAAAACTTTATTGGAATTATTTGGCGCGACCGCAACGCCAAACGCGCACTCGCCGTATCCCCAGCCTCTATCGCCGCCCTGTCCGCTCCAGCCTGTGAAAATATTCTGGTTGTTTGTTGTGTTAAAAACTCTGGTCCAGCTTATTCCTGCATTGGTGGTTTTAAGTACATTCGGATATCCGGATGAGTTGCTGCCGGCAAGATAAGCCGTATTAATATCGTTTTGCGCGGCGCCAACAAACATAGGATAATCGGTATTAACAGTTATTCCGGTCATTCTTGATGTCCAGATACCGGCGCCATAGTCTAATGAATAGACCCCCTGCATAAAACCCCAGTAGTCCGAACCCGCCACCCCAACGTATATATCGGTTGAATCAGCAGTAAGGCAGAAAAATCTGACAGTCGATCCCTGTTTAGCCCCGGCAAAAGAAAAAATCCTCTGCGGCTGCGGAATGCCCGTGATGTTCGTAACCGCGAAACTAGCGCCTCCGTTGGTTGAAATTATCAGGCCGTCATTTGTGCCGATATAAATATTGTTGTTATCAAAAAAAGCCCCGGCAATAAGAACGCCTGCTCCGCTGTTAATAGCGTTATGAATATTCGTAAAGTTATTTCCTCCGTTGGATGAAAAGTAAACTGCTCCGTAATAAGATATTATCACTCTGGAAGGATTGTTATAATCAACGTTGATGCTGAATGTTTCCTCGCCTGCGTCCGGATTTCCCGGAAGTGTGAACCATGTGTTTCCGCCGTCTGTAGTTTTAACCGGCGCGATCAAATCGTTAGCGCCGGAAGGCTTGTAGCTGACTGCATACATTATAAGCGGATTATTCGTGAATCTTACAGTTGAATTATGCCCTCCCTGAATATTTAAATGACTCATCGTAACATATGATGCGCCAAAATCAGTCGTATGGAACAGCTCGCTCATGTCGCATCCCACATAGTATTCATTTTCATTAGCGGGGTTTTTACTCGGGGCGAACATTGCGCCGCCGCCGCCAATTCCTTTTGATATCCATGTTGATGGCTGCGAATACGCAAGCTGCAAAAACAAAAGAATGAAAATAACTTTTATAAACATATTCATAATTATATAAGATAGGTGTAAATGATTTAATTAAAATCACCTGTTCGGTTATTTTCAATCAATTGCAATACCCCCGTTTGAGTGAATATCTGGCTTGATTTGGGTATTATTTATGTTGCTTTTTTTAAATAACTTACATAATGATAAAATTTACCCGCTTGCCGGAGATAATGATTTGAGTCTCAGTGGATTTAATGAACATATCTATAAAATGCTTGAAGAAGCCAACGAACTTAAGTTCAGCGAGCCTCAGAGAAGCCTTGAAAGGTCATATAACGCTTATGTGAGCTCTTTAAAAAGCGCTGATAAGAAAGCGGAGGCATATTCGCTTTACCTTATGGGAGTTTGCAACGAGCTTCTTTCAAACTACCCCGACGCTATGAAATATCTATCGGAAAGTATTAAGATCTCCACATCAATTGGCGATAAGAAGAAAATGGCAGATGGGCTCAACACAATAGGCATTATGCATGATAACCTCGGCAACTACTCCAACGCCCTTAAAACTTATTTTAAATGCCTGAAAATTTACGACGAAATGGATGAGCTGCGAAGTAAATCAATTGTGCTTTCAAACATCGGGCTTGTGTATACTAATATCAGCGATTATGCAAATGCTCTTAAGTTCTATTCAGGAGCAAATGAAATAGCGGTAAAGCTAAACGATAAAGAATCTCTGCTGGTAACCTACATTAATATCGGCTTAACTTACCGCCTGCTGAAAGATTACGTTAACGCGCAGACTCACCTCATGAAGGCCCTTCAAATAGCGAGGGAAAAAGGAGATAAGCTGAGGGAATCTCTGGCGTTAATGGAACTTGGCGACGTGCACTCAGCGCTGGGCAATATAAAATCAGCTTATAAATGTTATGAAGAAAGCCTTGAGCTTAAATACGAGCTTAACGACAGGAGAGGCATTGCCAGTATACTGGGAGTGTTAGGCCAGCTTCAGCTTTCAGAAAATAAAACCGAAGAAGCGAAAAAGAACCTGAACTCATCGCTTTTAATAGCCGAAGAGCTGGGCTTTAAAAAATCTTCATACGAAATTCACAGGATCCTTTCAGAGATCTATGAAAAGGAAAACAACCACGAGCTGGCGTTCAAACATTATAAATCGGCGCATTCCAAAGAGCTTGAGTACCTGCATGAAGAATCAGAGTCAAAAGCGAAGAACCTTGCTATCCAACATGAAGTTGAGGCGGCGCAGAAAGAAGCCGAGATACAGAGGCTCAGGAACGTTGAGCTTGCAAAGGCAATGGAAGATGTGAAGAAGCTTAACGACAGCCTGAAAATTCTCAACGATGAAAAAAATGAGTTCATGGCAATTGCCGTTCATGATCTAAAGAATCCGCTGCAAAATATCCTGTCAACAGCGCGGGTGCTTAAAAATACCAGGGAACCCGATGCCAAAACCATAGGCGATTTTACGTCGAACATAATATTTCAAACCGACAGGATGTTTAACCTTATAAAGAAACTCCTGGATAATAACGCGATTGAACAGGGCAATATTAAAATAAGGAAGACAACATTCCGGGTTAGCGCTTTATGCAGCGCGGTAATAGACCAGATGCGTGAAAACGCCGCTAAAAAAAATATCTACCTGTATTTTGAAGATAATAGTTCAGGCGGCGCTTTGTTCACCGATTATGATATACTCTTCCAGATAATGGAAAATCTTGTTTCAAACGCTTTAAAGTTTTCTCCGCAATTTAAAAATGTATATGTTACCTGCTCAAATGAAGAAGACAAAGTTGTTTTGGAAGTAATTGACGAAGGCCCTGGCTTTTCAGATAACGATCGTGAAAAAGTATTTTCAAAATTCGCGCGCCTGAGCGCTAAACCGACCGGCGAAGAACATTCAACCGGGCTTGGCTTAGCTATAGTGAGAAAACTTTCTGAACTTATCGGCGGCTCTATTCATTATGAAAACAATAAAACAATCGGCGCAAAATTTACGCTTAAAATACCGCAGTTAACATAGAAATTCTTCTCT
>CAZMRG010000169.1:0-5417 GCA_964568655.1 uncultured Ignavibacteriales bacterium
TATCCACATATTTTACCATTTCAACTAATTCTATGTCCGGAAATGTTTCCTTAAATTCGTCATAAGACAGGTGATGCGTTGTGGCTTTTGTTACATTCAACACGCCCGAATAGCCTGCAATAAAAACTCCTGTACAAACAGTAAGCAGTAATTCAACTTTATTATACATCATCTTCACCCAGTCTGTAATAATTTTATTGCGCATCTGGATCTTTCTTCCGTTGCCGCCCGGAATAATAAGTAAATCCGTATCAGGACAATTTTCAATAGAGTAATCCGGCGTAATTTTAAATCCGTTCCTGGCCAAAACAGCTTCTTCGGTTTCGGCAACTGTGTAAACATTAAACAAAAGTTCTTCAGCAACTTCATTAGCAACATTAAACGCCTCAAACGGTCCTGAAAAATCCAGGACCTCCGCGTTCTCATAAATCAATATCGCTACGTTACGTGTTTTCATTTACTTGTTCTTTCTCAATTTATTATAATGCTTTAATAATGGTTTTATTTTTATCCCGTATTTGCAGTTATGTAATGTATTTATTTAAAAGACGTTTGTTATTTACTGTTTATTATTTATTCATTACTCATTATTCATTATTTTACTATTCCAACATGCTGGGTTACCCATCCCGATATCTCATCCAGAAATCCCGGCAGAAATTCTTTCGGAAGCGTTGCATACTCGACCGGGTTCCCTGTTTTTGCCTGCTGGAACAAATGGTTCGCGTCAGGGAAAGTTTTAATTGTAAAATCTTTATTTCCCGCTTTGGTCAGCGCATCGCGCAGCGGTTTTTCGTTTTGTTTAACTGGCACCTGCATATCCTTTCCGCCGAATAAAGCCAGCACAGGGCATGTTACTTTTGTGAGCGCGGGATACGGGTCGTATGTCATAAAGTATTGCATCCACGGCGATGTGAATTCGCTCATGGTAAGATCTGTCATTCCGTTTACATACTGTTCCTTGCTGCCAACCGATTTTTTCTGCTCCTTCGTCATTTTTTTGTATGAGCGCTCCATGCTTTCCCTGAATCTTATTTTTATCTCATCCCAGCCCTTGTCGTTTTTTACAGCGTCATATACCATATCCAGCATTTTCGTATAACCGTTCACTTCTTCATCTGTGGCGCTATCGGCCTTCATGATTAATTTTGATTGCTCCTTCAGAATATCAATTCCCATTACCCCGGTTCCTGCAATCAGAACAATAAAAGATACATTATATTTTGACGCGACCATCGGGGCAATTACTCCGCCCTCGCTGTGACCGCATAGACCTATCTGGTCGGGATTAATATCGTCCCGCGTTTTAAGATACTTCACCGCTTCTATCACATCGCCGGCAAATTCTTCTGTGGTTGATTCTGCGACCGTCTTGCCTGTTGAGCCGCCCACGCCGCGGTCATCATATCTTAACACGGCAATTCCGCTTCGTGTAAGGTTATCCGCAATTATTCTGAACGGCTTAAATCCCAAAATTTCTTCGTCCCTGTTCTGCGGGCCGCTTCCTGTTATCATAACAACTGCCGGGTGTTTCCCCTGCGTTCTCGGAAGTGTCAGCGTCCCGGCAAATTTATTTTCGCCGTTGGTGAACATAACTTCCTGTTCATCATATGGTAAAAGCATTTGCGCCGTATCGGGGCCCGGAGTGTTTTCCTCCTGCTTCAGCTCGCCCCGTATTAGATAGAACGTACCCTTGAAACTGGCTTGTGCAAAACTGCCCGTAATTGAATCATCTTTTATAATGCCGTCAAATGTCGCGCCGGATGGTTTTACCGGCAGATCAAAGCTGAATTTATTTAATACAAGCTGAATGTGAATAAGGTTCCGGTCTTTTGCGTTTTGCTGAGGTATATCAATAGTGCCCCTTATGCTGTCAGGGTCGGTTTTGAAATTTACTTTTATCCCAAGATCGTTGCCGAACAGGGTTATGGCGCCTTCCCAATGCCCGTCAACTTTTGGTTGTGCAAATACGCCGGCTGAAAAAAATAAAAATGAGAATATTATAATTATAATTCTTGTATGTGACATGTCTTTTTAGTAGGATAGTTAATGCAAAATACTAAATGTTTTTTTCACCTTCTAACAATCTTTTAGCGCCCAAATGAATTTATTCCCGCGGGGTACCCTCTGGGTCACGCGGGGATCCTAGATTTTGATTATTAATATTTTTTAATTTTTTGTAGGGCTCGTTCCCCGAACGAGCCGCGCTGTTCGACGCCACCCCCTCTCCGCACCATTGGTGCGGATCTCCCCTCTACGAGTCTTCGACCCGAAGAGTCGTAGACCTGACAGGCCTGCCTGCTGCAGGCAGGGGGAGACGTGACCGCGTAAGCAGTCGCGGTGGGGGTGTAATAAAAACTCCCGGTCCAACGTGTGAACCGGGAGTGTAATTTATTTAAAAATAAATATTAAATCGCAGCAAGTCCCCTGGGTAAGCGGGCGCCTACTTGCGGGAACGATGGCCACCCTTACAAAACCATCTCTTGCTGCTACCAATATAACACGCCCGCTCTTATTATTGTTTCAATTTTTTTGTTACATAAGTAAATAAATGTAAATGCGCCGCTAAAGCTCTTTTCATAAATTCAGCCTTCGGCCCACGACTTTAGTCGTGGGTTACATAAACACAGGAAAATCAGAAACTGTTTTAACGGTTTTCAAAATCATTCAATAATATATTCAATCACTTTCCCGATGTTCACCCCCTCGCCGTATGGGAGAGGGGGCTAGGGGGTGAGGTATATCATTTATCCCCCTCGCCGTATGGGAGAGGGGGCTAGGGGGTGAGGTATATCATTTATTCCCCTCGCCGTATGGGAGAGAGGGCTGGGGGGTGAGGTATACATTTTTGCACTCCCCCTCTCCACATGGAGAGGAGGCTAGGGGGTGAGGTATTATCATTTTTTAAAACTCAAAAAACGCTAATTTACTTCAATATAATAATCTGCTTGTCACGGGCGCAATACATGAAGAAGTTTACATGCTTTGTATTTGTTTTTCTCACACTTTGGTCATGCAAATCGTATGCTCAGTGGATAAATTACTATGTTAACACACAGGACCAGTCGCAGCACTATATAAACGACCTTCAGTTTTCCGGAACAAACACAGGATGGGGCGCGGGATACGCGCAAAGCTATGCGTTTCCCTTCACGTTTTCGGGACTTGTTGTCCATTCAGTCGATGGCGGACTTAACTGGAACGATGTTACAATTCCTACCTCGCGGCTTTTGCGTTCGCTGCAGGTTGTTGATGCGCAGACTGTTTTTGCTGCCGGCGACTCAACCACAATTATCCGCACAACAAATTCAGGTTCGACGTGGCAGATATTAAACACTCCCGCAATTTCAACAACTCCGTTTGTATGGTCATTATATTTTCTTGACGCGCTTACGGGATGGATATCTACAACAACTTCATCGGCTTCCGAGCTGACATATTTTACAACCAACGGCGGCTTATCGTGGAGCGGAGTATCAAACTCAGGATTTTCAAAATTATATTTTTTAAATAACACAACCGGATTTGCTTTCAACCGCACAGGATTGTATTTCACAACTACCGGCGGCGCTGTTTGGAACAATCAGATTTCCGATAGCCTCATAACCGATTTCACTTTTCTGAATCCATCTACCGGATGGTGTTTCACCGCGCGCTCTATATATACAAATTCCGTCAGGGGGAAAGGATACAATACAACAAATGGCGGAACAAACTGGAACATAATTTATTCTAATGATACAACAAGCGCATTAAACCGCGTGAAATTTTTTGATGCACTCAGCGGGTATGCAGGCAACGCCGGCTCGCCATCGGCCATTTCAAAAACCACAAATGGCGGCGCCTCGTGGTTTAATCCAACTGACTTCCGCTATGATTTTTCTAACCTGTACTTTGCAAATACTTCCACAGGATGGGCGGGCGGAACATATGGCTTCTATTCAAAAACAAATTCCGGACCGGGAAATCTTATCAACCCGTATTTCGCAAAGCTTTATTCGTATAACAATTCTAACCAGCTTGGCGACCGCGTTGGTAATTACGGATTCGTCTACCCGCTCTCGTATTACCAGTCGGGGCTCGAGTGGCCCAAAGGCTCGGGAAAATTCCTCATGTATTACGCAGGACTCTGTATCGGGGCAAGAGTTAACGGCGGCATCAGGATAGCTAACAATTTATACGGCGGAGATTTTTTTTACGGGCATTTTGATAACGGCGGCAACCCAACGGGTAAAGAGCTGGGCGGATACGGCGTGTATACCATTAAAACCGGCGACGGCCCCGGGACGCCGGATTGGGATAACTGGCCTGTCAGCCAGGGGGCCCCTTTGTATAACGGCCAGCCGCAGCTGTTGGGCGACATGACCTCTTTCACCGAAGTTTGCGACGGGTACCAAAACATTTACTCCCCGCCGCTTAAAGCGGAAGTGCAAATGCTTGTGTACGGATTCAACCAGCCCGCGCCGTATGATAATATACTGTTTGCCAAGTACACAATTAAAAACCGCAGCGGCTTCACGTGGGATAGCGCTTATGTTTCTATCTTTGCCGACCCCGATGTTGGTACGGCAGATAACAATAAAATGGGAAGCGATGGAGGGCTTGGTTTGGCTTACGGTTACTGCGCCTCAAACAACGACCCCATTTACGGAAACGCGCCGCCCGCTATAGGCATTAAAATTCTGGAAAGTCCGTTTTTAAACCGTGCGTCTTCAGCGGTTGGATTTTTCCCGACAAATTTTTATCCGTGCCAGAATGACCCTTCCGACTCAACTGAAATATATTATTATTTGCGCGGACGCGATAAGTGCGGCCAGCCGTTTCTCTATAATAACTCACCCCAGAAGTTTGTGTATAGCGGCGACCCTGAAACAGGTACGGGCTGGCTTATGCCTGATAATCTTGATGTAAGGTTTACATTGAACGCGGGACCTTTTACATTGAATAACAATGATACAACTTCATTTTTAGTGGCGCTGATTGTTGCGCGCGGCTCATCCAACTTAAACAGCGTGACTTTGCTGAAACAAATCGCTGGCCAGTTGCCGATAGGCATAGCCCCGATATCGCAAAACGTACCGGGTAAGTTTAGCCTTAACCAGAACTATCCCAATCCGTTTAACCCGACAACAAAAATAAAATTTAACATTCCAAATGACTCCCGTGTAGGGACCGTTCCCCGAACGGTCCGCCTAACCATTTACGATATCCTTGGCCGCAATATAGCAACGCTCGTAAACCAGCCGCTTACCGCCGGCGCATACGAAGTAACCTTCGACGGAACAAACTTCGCTTCCGGAGTTTATTTCTACCAACTCACTTCCGGAACTTTTACAGATATTAAAAAGATGATTTTGATGAAGTAAGTCGTCACCCTGAACCCCGTGTCAAGCACGGGGTAAACTCCGCCGAAGGGT
>CAZMRG010000169.1:5517-6604 GCA_964568655.1 uncultured Ignavibacteriales bacterium
AAAACAAAAGCTTTTACCGCCAAGGCGCAAAGCCGCAAAGAGATATCCTTTCTTTTGTCATTCCCGTCCCGATTTAATCGGGAGGAATCCAGACCTGTATCCTCAATATTGTTTATAAGGTATAATAATAAATAATCCCTTCTTTATGTCATTCCCCTGCCTGCAGCCATGCCATAGGCAAGTAAACGGGCAGGCGCGAAGGCGGGGATCTTAGTTTCGTCGGGGACGGGGATTCTTCGGGATCATTCCGTTTTTTTGCTGATGTTAACCGAAGCTCCTAACTGCGGAGTTTTACCGTTTTCAGATCTGAGTTACCGGCAATCTTTTCAAAATCAATATCTTTGTGAAGCAGCTTAACATTATAATAAATTGCGTAAAACGCTATCAGACAGTCATTTGATTTCCGTATTGTAGTCCCTTTTTTCCGCAACACTCTGTATAGCTCTGCGGCTCCTACCGCCGATTCGACCGGGTCCATCGAAAGAATACTGAAACTTAGAAGGCTCTCTTTGATCCTTATAAAATCATTATCATTTTTTATTCCCTGAAGAATTTCCTGGATAATTATAGGGCAAAGAAGAACCGGTTCATCGTTCTCTACCAGTTCGTAAAGCATTTGAGTTTCAGAAGTTTTTCTCCCCCTGAAAAAATCGATCCATACGGAAGTATCAACAAGAAGGGCGTCCATAACTTAGCGTCTCATCTCAGCGAGCTTACCTTCCCACTTAACTTTGCCATAGAAACCGAGCATTTGTTTCCTGCTAAGCGACTTCACTAAGTTTTCAAGCGCGAAGTTCACCACCTGTTTCTTGGTTTTGAGCCTGCTGAGCTTTTGCGCCCTGTTCATGAGCCTGCTGTTTATATCAATGTTTGTTCTCATACACAAAAATAGCATAATTTATACACATTGGCAAGGATGGTTATTGCCCTGCCCGCATTTGTGTAATTCCTGTAGATTGTTTGTTTTATTTTGTGTCTTTGTGCCTTCGTGTCTTCGTGGCTAAGTTTTTTCCTGTGAATCTAACGCCGTAGGCGTCACGAGGTGTGGCAATATGTTTTCGAGACCTAACGGCAATCTTCCGGCAGA
>CAZMRG010000170.1:0-6585 GCA_964568655.1 uncultured Ignavibacteriales bacterium
TTTTTATAATGCTGATGGTCGTTTTAGTGTGCACTACGATTCTATCCCCCCTTTATTAACAATATTACCATATGGACAGGTCACTTTAACACTTGACGTATCATCTTTAAAGGAATTGATTAAAAGGAGTGTGTGGAATATATATTCGTTTGTGATGTTAGCTAAAAAGCACGATTTGGACTCGGTAATGATTACTCGATTATCAAGTAAAATGACTGAATACAATACTTCTTATTCAAATGATTCAACTTTAATATTGAAAAATATTAATTTGAACAACGAAAAACACAAGAAAAAGTCTGATAGAAATGAATTTGACATAGATTTTATACAAGATGTGTTTTTAATTCGTATAGGTAGTTAAATTCAGAAAGGTATATTAAATCTCTAAGTTTGTATGAGGCATTTATTAATTTAAACTTCTTGTCATTCCCGCGAAAGCGGGAATCATGGTTTTTTGTTTATACCTGATAATTGTTAACAATAAGTCACTTGCCTATATTAAATCGTTATAAATCATTCAAATGCAGTTTTTTCAACATTTCCTAATAAACCCGTACATTGACTTTAAATCAAAAAAGTCGTAAATTTGTTATTCTTTTAAGGAAAATTAATGAAAAAACAGATAGAAAAGTCGTTAAAGACGACTAAGTTTACTAAGAATTCAACGGATGCCAATGCAAAATGGTATTTGGTTGATGCAAACGGCAAAACTCTGGGCAGAATGGCGTCTGAAGTGGCTAAGATTATCAGGGGAAAGAACAATCCTCAGTACACGCCTAATACTGATACCGGCGATTTTGTCGTAGTTGTTAACGCTGAAAAAGTGAAATTGACAGGCAACAGGGAGAATCTGAAAGATTATAAACATCATTCGCTTTATCCCGGCGGCCAGAAGATCAGGACTTTCAAAGAGCTTATTGTCAAACATCCGGATGAAGTTATCCGCCTGGCGGTTAGAGGAATGCTTCCTAAAACCAAACTTGGGAACAAATTAATTAACAAGCTTAAGGTTTACGCGGGTGAGGCGCATCCTCATGCAGCGCAGAATCCATTACAAATCAATTTATAAGGATATAGATGTCAGTAAACTATCATGTAGCAATTGGAAGAAGAAAAACATCTTCCGCAAGAGTGTACCTGAAAGAGGGTTCCGGCAATATTTTAATAAATAATAAAAAGGCCGAGGAGTATTTTAAGAAAGATACCGTCCTCAACCAGATATATGACCCGCTTGTGATTTCTGACATGCGCGATAAGTTTGATATCAAAATAAACGTTAACGGTGGCGGCATTTCCGGCCAAATCGGAGCTATCAGGCTTGGAATATCAAGAGCGATACTGAAATATGACGCCAGCCATAAACCCGGACTTAAGAAGGAAGGGCTTTTGACAAGAGATTCAAGGATGGTAGAAAGAAAGAAACCCGGAAGGCCGAAAGCAAGAAAACGCTTCCAGTTCTCAAAGAGATAAGATTTTCATTACACAGATCATTAGTTTTATACAGATATTTTAAAAATCATACTTTCCGATCTTGCCGACTAGTGTCCCGCTTTAATAGGGATGTTGGCAACGAGTTGAAGAAAGTAGAAGGTTCTTCTTGAGAGAGAAAGAAGAACGTAAACAAAAGGAGAAGATATGACAGACGTAACAATCGAAGACCTGCTATTATCAGGCGCTCACTTCGGACATTTAACCCGCCGTTGGAATCCAAAAATGAAGAGATATATCTTCATGGAGAGAAACGGGATCCACATTATTGACCTTAAAAAAACACACGAATTATTAACTGAAGCAAGAGACGCTATAGCCAGAGTTGTTGCCGAAGGCAGGAACATCCTGTTTATAGGCACAAAGAAACAGGCTAAAGAAGTTATTAAGAACGAAGCAACGCGCTGCGGCATGAATTTCGTCACCGAAAGATGGCTTGGCGGCATGCTTACCAATTTTTCTACTATAAGGAAGAGTATCAAGAGGCTCAACGGCATCATTAAGATGGAAACAGACGGCACTTTTGAGAACATCCAGAAGAAAGAAAGGCTCATGCTTCGCAGGGAAAGAGAAAAACTCGAGAAAATTCTTGGCGGTATCTCAACAATGAATAAGCTTCCCGGCGCAATCTTTCTTATTGACGTTAAGAAAGAACATATTGCGGTTGATGAAGCAAGAAAGCTCGGAATACCTATATTTGCGATAGTTGATACAAACTGCGATCCTGAGCTGGTTGATTACCCAATTCCCGCAAATGACGACGCGGTTAAGTCGGTTGAGCTTATTACAAGAGTAATAGCTGATGCTGTTCTTGATAGTAAACAGTCAATGGAAATGAAGAAAATGCGCAGAGAAGACGATGCCCCGGTTGCAACAAATCAGAAAGCAACTGAGATCGCAGAGGGAAGCGACAGCATAGGAACATCATAAGCATATAACCGCGAACATATAATAAAATAAACAGATAAGCATTAAGATATAAAGTAAAGGAGAGTATTTTGGATATATCATTAGACCTGGTTAAAAAATTAAGAGAAAAGACCGGAGCAGGAATATCAGATTGTAAAAAAGCGCTCATTGAAACCGATGGTGATTTTGAAAAAGCTATCGACTATCTCAGAAAAAAAGGCGCAGCAACATCCCAGAAAAGAAGCGAAAGAATAGCTAAAGAAGGGCTTATAATAGCCAAATCAAATGAACAGCGTAGTGAAGCCGCAATAGTAGAAGTAAATTGCGAAACTGATTTTGTTGGCCGGAGCGATGCTTTTACCAAGCTTGCCGGCGCGATTGTGGATACGGTTTTCGCGGTTAAATCCGGCGATATTAACGCGCTGCTTGGCGCAAAAGCTGCGGACGGGAATACAATTCAGCAGATATTAGACGGCACTACCGCCAGCGTTGGCGAGAAAGTTGATTTTAAAAGAGCTGAGTTTTTTAAATCTGATTCAGGATTTTTCTGCGAATACAACCACCTTGGCAATAAACTTGCTACAATAATAGAAATTTCAGGAAATAAAACCGATGCTGGCGTTACGCTTGGCAATGACCTTGCTATGCAGGTAGCTGCAATGAAACCGCTTACTATTGACCGCTCAGGGATCAGCAAGGAAATGATAGAAAAGGAAAAAGAAATATATATCATCCAGGCTAAGAACGAAGGCAAGCCCGATAATATAGCTGAAAAGATCGGGAGCAATAAAGTAGAAAAATTCTACGAAGAGAACTGCCTTGTTGAACAGGAATTCGTAAGAGAATCAGGTAAAACGGTTAAAGATGTAATTACGGCGGTATCAAAAGAAACAGGCGTTGATTACAAAGTATCTAAAATGATAAGATATCAGCTCGGTGAAACAATAAGCGAATAAGCAAATTGCCGAAAAATAAGATCGATAAACCAAGATTCAAAAGGATTCTGCTGAAATTAAGCGGGGAATCCCTGACAGGGGACCAGGATTCAGGCATAGACGCCAAGATCCTGAAGTACCTTGCCGCAGAAATAAAAAAGGTTCACGATTTAGGCGTTGAAATAGGCATCGTTATCGGCGGCGGCAATATTTATCGCGGTTTATCAGCCCAGGCGCAGGGGATCGACGCAGTTACCGGCGATTATATGGGAATGCTTGCTACAATTATCAACGCTCTTGCCCTCCAGAACTCACTTGAAACATCAGGCATATATACAAGATTGTTATCTTCGCTGGATATGAACAAGATAGCGGAGCCGTTTATTAAAAGGCGCGCTGTCAGGCATCTTGAAAAAATGAGAATTGTTATATTCGGGGCCGGCACAGGCAGTCCGTATTTTACAACCGATACAGCCGCTGCGTTAAAGGCGCTTGAAATTGGCGCTGAGGTAATTCTTAAAGGCACAAGGGTTGACGGCGTTTACGATAAGGACCCCGAGAAGTTTAAGGATGCGAAGCTGTTTAACGGAATTTCATTTGCCGACGCAGTGAAGAAAAAACTTAAAGTTATGGATATGACTGCATTTACGCTGTGCCAGGAAAACAATATCCCTGTAATTGTGTTTAATATGGGTAAGAAGGACAATTTTATGAACGTTGTTCTTGGTAATAAGGTGGGTACTTTAGTTTCTTAAATTAAAAAGTATTTACTATGATAAAAGATATATTAAAAAATTGCGATACAAGGATGGTCAAAGCAGTTGAGCATCTTAGAAATGAAGTAGCCAGGGTCCGCACAGGCAAAGCCACAACCGCGCTTCTGGACGGAGTGAAAGTGGATTATTACGGCGCGTTAACGCCTCTTAACCAGGTCGGCAACCTAAGTACGCCTGATATTCATACAATATCAGTGCAGGTATGGGATAAAGCCGCCGTGCCAATGGTTGAAAAAGCTATTCTCAACGCTAACCTTGGATTGAATCCAATGTCTGACGGCCAGCTTGTAAGAATTCCGATACCCCAGCTTAACGAAGAACGCAGAAAAGAATACGTAAAACTCTGCAAGAAATACGCCGAAGACGGCAAGGTGGCTGTAAGGAATGTAAGGCGTGATTCGATAGAAGAGCTTAAGAAAGCCGAAAAAGCCGAACACGTTTCAGAAGATGAGCGTAAACATGCCGAAATTGAAGTTCAAAAACTGACGGATAAACATATAAAAGATATAGACGTTTTAGTACAGCAGAAAGAAAAAGAAATAATGGAAGTCTAACAGGCTTCCTTAGGCTTTTTATGAAATCAATTTGGCAGATATTTTATGACCTGCTGTTTCTTCCGGTTTTTTGGATTGGCGCCAGGATATTCTCGCTCGTTAATCAAAAGGTCAGAAATGCTTTTCGGGGAAGAAAAGAGCTTTTCAGATTCCTTGAATCAAAGGTATCCTCGCTCGATAAAGACAAGAAGAATATACTTATCCACTGTTCTTCTCTTGGCGAGTTTGAGCAGGCAAAGCCGATAATTGATGAATTAGACAAGGCTCTCAAATATAATTTCATAGTTTCATTTTTCTCGCCTTCAGGTTTCAATCACTCCAAGCTCGATACCGTTTTAAATTCCAAAGCGATAAAAACATATCTTCCGTTTGATACTAAACCAAACGTGAAGCGTTTCCTGGATAGGATCGACCCGGCGGCCGTTGTATTTGTAAAGTATGACCTCTGGTTAAACCTGTTAACTGCGCTCAAAGCAAGGAACATCCCCAGGATACTTATCAACGGCGTTTATAATAAAAGCGATTTTAAATGGCGTTTCTTTCTTACACGCTCTTACAAAAAGATGCTTTACAATTTCTTTAATTATATTTTCGTAGCCGATAATAAAAACAAAGCTAATTTTGAATCGATACTTGACAGCTCGGTAAAGATCGCTAAATCTGGCGATACAAAATATGAGCGGATCGGAAAAGCACGCGAACTTGCAAGCAAAAAAGTGGTGTTGAAAGAAAGCATTGTTAAGGGAAGGAATGTTTTCGTAATCGGCAGTTCATGGGATAGGGACGATGAAATTCTTCTGCCGGTCTTAAATAAAATTAATTCAAACGGAATTGTTCAGGAAAACCCGCTTCTCACAGTGCTTGTGCCGCATGAACCTACTGAAGATACTTTGGAAGCGATTGAACATAATATAAGGGTAAATTTCCAGCATCTTAATATCATAAGATTTTCAAACCTCAACAGGTACAAAGGCGAGAATACGATATTGGTTGATAAAGTGGGGATATTGATGTCTCTGTATAATTATGCAGACTTTGCTTATGTAGGCGGCGGATTCCAGTACGGACTCCACAATGTTCTGGAACCTGCAGGTTATAAAATACCTGTTTTGTTTGGAAGCGAAAAAACTTCTGCTGATGCCAAAACGCTTACTGAAATGGGCGGCGGTATCCCAATAAATGATGAACGCTCGCTTTATAAAAATCTGTTGCTTCTTTTGAAGAACAAAGAGGGCAGGGCGGAAATTGGCGAGAAATCATTCTCGGTATTTGACGGTAAGACAAAAGCATCTCAGAAAATTGCAGATCTTATAAACAGTATAATTTAAGCGGAGCGATTATTGTTCAACAGAACTAAGTTTTTTGAAGAATCATTAAAAGAAAGCGCCGAGACCAAGAACAAAATTCATGAGCTTTGCAAAGATGATGTTTTTGCGGCAATTGATATTATTGTTAACTCAGTTAAAAACGGCGGAAAGGTCATGTTCTGCGGTAACGGCGGCAGCGCAGCCGACTCACAGCACCTGGCAACAGAATTCGTTATAAGGCTTTCCCACGACCTCAACAGGCCTTCAATAGCTGCTATCGCGTTAACTACCGATACTTCATTATTAACTGCCGGCGGAAATGATATTGGCTTCGAAAATGTTTTTGCCCGTACTGTCGAAGGACTTGGCAAAGAAGGCGATGTATTAATTGGAATATCAACAAGCGGCAACTCAAAGAATGTTATTAATGCATTTGCCAAAGCAAAAGAGAAAAAAATTAAAACTATCGCATTTCTAGGCGGCTCGGGCGGCAAGATCAAAGACACAACCGATATAAGCATAATTATCCCTTCTCCTAATACCCAAAGAATCCAGGAAGGACACATTACTATTGGACATATCATTTGCGAGAGCGTCGAAAGGGAAATGTATT
>CAZMRG010000171.1:0-6517 GCA_964568655.1 uncultured Ignavibacteriales bacterium
TCGCAAATACAGCCTAACGGCGCTTACAGTCTCATAAATATTCATCATGATACGCTTGACATAATGGCGTTTGATGACGACGAAACGACAATGCCGAAATTTGTGCCGACATTTTACGTGTCAACAATTTATTGGCAAAACGCCAGTATGTTATATCCTTCTTCAAACCTGGATTCAATCAATGTAAAAGTGATTCGGGCTAATAATATTCAGGGTCCCCTTCATATACGCGGATATGTATACGGAAGTTCAGACGTTCTGAACGGTTTGAAAGATGCGAGAGTATATGCCGCTTCAGCGAATGTCTACAAAGAATATTCTATCAGCGCAGGCTCGGGTTCGTTCCAGATTGACTCATTAGTTGCGGGCACATATAATTTAACCATTGACAGGATGGGATATGCGCCGGCATACAGGACTGTGACGCTTACAAATGCAGGCGTTGATACCATAAGTATCATTTTGAACAAAGTTCCGGATGAGATAACAAGAACCGGAACCACGGTTCCAAAATCTTTCTGGCTTGGGAATAATTATCCCAATCCTTTCAACCCGAGCACAAAGATCCGCTTTGGCTTGCCAAATGCATCGATGACATCTATTACGGTTTATGATGTATTAGGCAGGGCAGTATCGCGTCTTTTAAATGAACGGTTGAGCGCAGGCGAATATACTATTGAATGGAACGCATCAGAGATGCCCAGCGGGGTTTATTTTTACAGGTTAGAAACGGAGAATTTTACAGCTGCAAAGAAGCTGATTCTGATTAAATAATAAGAACTCATTCTTTTCAAAAGGCAACGCCGCTATTAAACCCGCTATCAGGCGGGTTTTTTTATATTCTTCCTCTCTTCGTTTATCTTTCTTATAAACCATGCTCTCGAAGGAAGCAGCGCTTCTTTTTCAATTAATCCGTTCAGTTTATTAAATCCTTTTTCATTAAAGTTCTGCTTCAGCTTTGCCAACTGGACTATTGCTTTAACAAACAGCAAATTCACTTTCCTGCTGCGCGGGAATTTATCATAATGCTTCCTCAAAAAATGGCCAAGGGTATCGGCAAGAGGCAGGATATTTTCCAGCGAATTTGTTTCATAATAAATTATCAGCATAAGCATCTGCATATCCATTTTATATACATGATCTTTAAATACAACTTTATTAATTTCCTTCAGGCTTCTTTCAAATTCACCCCTGTAAAAATAAAGGAATGCAAAGCTATGATGGATAATTTCATCTCCGTTTGCAGGATTTAGAGATGCGCGGTATTCATTAAGAAATCCTTCCGCCCAGTCAAGCTTGCGCAATGAAACTGCAAGCACGAAAATGTTTTTAAAATTCACAGCTTCAATATATTTAGCTCCCAGAACCGGCAATTGGTTCTTAGCAAGGATTTCATTATACAGATCAAAAAGCCCCTGTTCATATTCTCTCATTCCTTCTTTTATGGCCCACCAACAGCAGTTTATGAGATTCCTGTAAACATCATTGATCTCATCGCGGTATTTAATTGAAATTGCCGGCGCAAGGCCGTTCATCATGGTATAGTATTTTTTTTTGCCGCCGGAAGCGTAAAACATTATCTGGTTATAATAAAATAAAACAAGTTCGCTTCCAAAAATATCTGAGTTGCGATACAATTCTATTATTGGATCAAAATTAACTAAATCGAAGAGTTTTTCAGCCAGATCTTTTGGCGCCGAAGACATATAAGTATTTCGAAGCGCCATGTGGTCCTGCAGGTTTTTGAAATAATCAATAATAAATCCTGTCGTTTTGTAATCGCCGATACCGGAAACATGTTTAAGCGATCTTGTGTACAAACCATTACGTTCTACAAATGTTTTTTTTATCCTTTCGATCCTTTCAAGCGTTCTTAAATTATTATTCCCGCGGCTTTGCAGATTTAATTCTGCCCTCGCTATTTCTTTTTCAAAAACTGAACCGAGGCCTCTTGCGCTTAATTCTTCAAGCATATTTGTATCAAATCGTGAACTGTTCAAATGATGATTAACGCTCAGAAAACTTTTGCATAGATGTTCGAGGGCTGTAAATTGCATTCTTAACGAATCATCGCTCAGGGCGCCGCCGGGTGAGATCTTTCTGTTTATAAACTCAAACTCAAGCTTCTTTTCAGGATACTCAGGGTGAAGAATTTTCAGATATTTGATCAGGCCCGCTACATTTCTTCCGGTTGAAAAGAAAGTTGAAGCCGCAAACTTTTCAAATTGTTTGAATTCAATAGTCGAAAAGGTTTTTAATATTTCTATAGCTTTAAGATTTGCCACTGTTGAAAATGTTAAATTTACCGTTCAAAACAATATGCCAAAATCGTTAATATCGAAGTAAAAAACAAGAAAAATGCAAATATCCGACAACTTCCGACGTTCAGTTTCCGTTAAAAATTCTTTGTTTTAGGATAAGCGCTAATTTATATTTGTGCACGGTTGAGCACGTTTGTGCACTGATAAAATTTAGCCGAAGCAATACCGGCATATATGAAAACTAAGAAAGAGAAAAAAATTTCACGCGGCTACAGGTTGAAACCATCAACGCATAAGCTGCTGGCGGATATTCAGGAAAAACTTAGAACGGATGCGGATACGGTTATCCACTCGGCATGCATCATGTTCTTTAAAAAGATAAGAGCTCACTCATCTCTGATAAAAATTCTCTAAATCTAATTTAATACTTAAAATGATAAAAAAAATTATTTTTGTTTTACTTGTGATAATCCCGCTATTATCAAAAGCACAAAACACCTCATTCAGCGGAAATCTTCATTGTAAAATAAACGGCGCAAGCTGGAGCGGCAATGTTTCAGGCGCAATTTACGATAAGACGGAAGATTATCTTTCAATTGTATTCGAATCAGATGATCATTCGCAAATCCAGATTACATTAAAGCCGCTCAGGAGAGAATACTCAACTCACATACCATATGTAGATATGTACCAGGTCCAGTGGCCCATTAAAGAGAAAGCGGATGTTGAGTTCTGGGTAACCTATGTGCCGGATAAAAATATTCCGGACAAAAAATATGAGGAGTTAAACTCACAGCTTGCAATAAATGCTCTTGATCTGAACCTGCAATCTATTCAGGCAGATTTTATCGCGACATGCTTTACCGGGTACCTTGGCGCAGACTTTGTGTTTCATGAAACAGGGAGGGTGGAAATTACCGATGCAAGCACAAGCGAAGTTAAGTATATTCAGTATTAAGATATAACTATTTAACTTCTGAATTTAAGACTCAATGGGGCGTTTTTGAACGCCCTTTTTTCATTTAAACATTCAATAATTAATATTAACTTTGCAGATATTCGATACAAGGAGGCTTAGCTCAGCTGGTTAGAGCGCTGTCCTCACACGACAGAGGTCACAGGTTCGAATCCCGTAGCCTCCACTGCTACAGTAAATATTGATAATAACTGGATTTCTATATGCGAAAAATTGTTGAATGTGTTCCAAATATCTCAGAAGGAAGAGATGAAAGTATTATTAATGCCTGCGCCGAAGCAGTCCGTAAAGTAAGCGGAGTAACGCTGCTTGATGCCGACCCCGGAAAATCAACTAACAGAACTGTATTTACATTTGTAGGAGACCCGGAATCAGTCGTAGAGGCGGCATTTCAGTTTTCCAAAACTGCTTATGAACTAATTGATATGACGAAACAGCACGGCGAACATCCGCGAATGGGCGCTGTTGACGTTGTGCCGTTTGTTCCCGTGGCCGGAGTGACAACAGCTGACTGCGTTGAATGTTCAAAGAAGTATGGCAAACGTGTTGGGGAAGAACTTGGCGTTCCCGTATTTTTATATGAAGAAGCATCTGATAATCCGGCCCGAAAATCATTAAAGCAAATACGCCACGGTGAGTATGAAGGGTTAAAGGATAGGATCTATAAACCCGAGTGGAAACCTGATTTTGGCCCGCAGGAATTTGTGCCTAAATCAGGAGCGACTGTTACAGGTTCAAGATTTTTCCTTATCGCATACAATGTTAATATACTGGGCACAAAAGAACAGGCGCACAGGATAGCTCTGAATATCCGCGAACAGGGCAGGGGACCTAATGAACCAGGCAGGCTAAAGGCAATTAAAGCTATAGGCTGGTATGTTGATGAATACAATATGGCGCAGGTATCGATAAATCTTGACAACTTTTTGATAACGCCTCCTCATGTAGTATTTGAGGAATGCGTGAAGGATTCCAAAGAAATGAATCTGGCCGTTTGCGGAAGCGAGCTTGTTGGGCTTATCCCCCTTGAAGCGATGCTGATGGCCGCTGATCATTACATCAAAAAAGAAAATTTATTTATACTTGACGAGGGCCAGAAAATAAGGCTGGTTGTGGAACGGCTCGGTTTGAATTCGGTTTCAAAATTTATTCCGGAAAAGAGGATAATAGAATATATGATACAGGAAGATAAAAACGAACCGCTTGCATCAATGACGGTAAGAGATTTTGTTGAGATAGTAGGGGCAAGAACCTCGGCTCCCGGAGGCGGAAGCGTTGCGGCTTTACTGGCTTCGCTTGGTGCGGGACTAGGCGCAATGATGGGATGGATGAGCTATGGCAGCAAAAAGTTTGAACATCTTGACGCTGATATGCGCAGGCTCATACCTCCATTGAATGATAATATGAAAAAACTTATTCCAATGATTGATGCGGATACAAACGCATTCAACGATTACATGGTTGCATTGAAGATGTCAAAGAACACAGATGATGAGAAGAAAATAAGAAAAGAAAAAATGCAGGAAGGCCTGAAGAAAGCGATAGATATTCCGCTAGGGGTAATGAGAATTTCAGATACATGCTGGCCCAACATGGTTGAGCTTGCTAAGTTGGGAAACATTGCTTCATCAAGCGACCTTGCCGTAGGCGCAAAGGCGCTGGATACGGGGATATGGGGCGCATTCAAGAATGTTGAGATAAACTTGCCGCAGATTGAGGACCAGAAGTATAAAGAAGAAGTGTTGAAAGAAGGGAACGAGATTCTATCCCGCGCGAATAAGAACCTTGCAGAGATAGAAAGTATTTTAGCGGGAAGAAAAGCGTAGGGATGCATTATTGATATTCCGTCCCAAGCTCAAGGTTGGGACAGTAATCAAACGTTGCTGGATATGCTGAAAAGAAGGACCACATTATATTTTCTTTTGCTGCTGCTGGTTCACGTGGCGCATGTTTTTGAAGAGGTATGGGGAAGATTCTTCCTGCTGGACAAATATTTCGGTTTAGGGTGGTATCTGATAGGGAACTGGTTATTGATCGGTATCCCTATTTTTGTTTTCTATAATTTTCTGAATGATAAGCGCTGGGCGTATTATTTAAGTTTGATTTATGCTTATGTGATGATAATTAACGGACTCGGTCACAATGTGATGACACTTCTAACAGGAAAATATTTCGATGGATTTGCCGGTGGATTTACCGGGATTGGGCTTATAATTATTGGTCTGTTGTTTCAGCATAATTTGAGGAAATTAATAAAAGAAAATAATAACCGTCTGACCACTTGAAGCGGTCTGACGGTTAACTTTTCAGTCCGAAACTCCAGCGATTGCCTTTAGGCAATCGCTATCCGAGCGGCGCTCGGATTTACGAAAAACTTCTAATCGTTATCCTGCTCAAATATGCCGCTCTTTTTTTCTTCCTTTGGCATTTGTTCCATCTTATCAAATGCATCTCTTGGCAGCAGCTCAATTTTTGCCCCGTTGTTTGCCTGGATAGCCGAATTAACTTTACCCAGAAAATTTATGTAAATGTCTTCCGCGCTTTTTTGCGCTTTCTGCAGATCAAATGTGAGTCCGTTAAGCCTCTCTATCTGCGAGTCAGTTGGCCTGCCGCCGAAGAAACTTACGCCTTCATAAATATCGCTTATTCTTTCCCTGAGCCGTTCTTCGCCGGTCAGGAAACCGCCTTCTTTTGTAGCTACGCATGTCTTGCGCAATTCCTCAAGCTTATTTATTAATTCATCGCCGGCTGATTTATCCAGCTTTCCGCTATCCACCGCTTTGGTAGTTTCATTTTTTACTTTGTTTATGTTGTATACAACATAGGCAAGGTCTTCATGCATTTTGAAAAGCTTCATTACAGTTTCATTTCTTACTGCAATGTCTTCCTGTGTGTATGGCGAATTGGGGTCATGCGTTAATACAAGCTCGCCTAAATATATCTTATCGCCTTTTATAAGTTTAATTTTATATGTGCCTTCGTTAGCAACTGGACCAATGAATCCGCTGAAATCAGGTCTTACACCGGTAGCCACTTTTGGCGGCTTCAATCTCATATCCCAGCTAACGCGGTTTATTCCTTTGCGTTTTGTGCCGGGCATAGTCTTTACAAGATTATCATTGTTATCGTATATTTCAACCTTTACATCGCCTGTAACTGCTCTGTCTTTCATGTAATAGATTATCTGCGCTTCGTCCGAAGCGTTTGGCCCGACAAACTGGCCGGCTTGATTCGGGAAATTCCCTCCGGTTTGTACGCCATTGATATAATTCGGACGTGT
>CAZMRG010000172.1:0-6507 GCA_964568655.1 uncultured Ignavibacteriales bacterium
GTTAACAGGGAAAACACAAGTTACTTCGAAACAGTCGGACCGCCGTTGGTTGGAGTGACGGTAAAAATTGCCGAAGACGGCGAAATACTAGTAAAAGGCGATAACGTTATGCTTGGCTATTATAAAAACGAAAAGGACACTTCCGAAACATTGATCAACGAATGGCTGCATACAGGCGATATTGGCGTGATAGATAAAAACGGCTGCCTGAAAATTACCGACCGCAAGAAAACGCTTATCAAAACTTCCGGCGGCAAATACATTTCACTCACTCATATTGAAGATACAATCGGCGTTTCAAAATATGTTGACCAGATTATAGCATTCGCTTCGGATCACAGACAATTTGTAAGCGCGCTGGTTGTCCCTGATTTTGATGAACTAAAAGCTTACGCCGATTCCAAAAAAATTTCTTACACCGATAATTTATCCCTCATAAAAAATGAAGAGATAATAGATTTCGCTGAAAAGGAAATTAACCTGGCACAAAAGCACCTTGCAAAATATGAACGCGTCAGAAAATTCGAACTGCTTCCCGTTCCATTCACAATAGAAAGCGGCGAGGTTACACCTACTCTGAAATTAAAGAGGAAAGTTATTGAAGAACGATACAAAGCCGCAATAGATAAGTTTTACGAATAGCGCCAATCTTTAAATTCTAAATTCGAAATTCTAAATCCTAAACAAATTCGAATATAGAAATTCGAAACAAAAGCAAATGGTAATTCGGTCCTCGATGGAGTTTCTGTTTTGTTTAGAATTTAGCGCTTCTGATTTGTTTAGTATTTCGATATTCGGATTTCGATTTTCCCCTTTTTTCTGCCGTTTCTTAAAAGTATTTAATTCGTTATATTTGGTATTATGCTAAAGACATATATACCTATAATGATGATGATGGCAATGGCAATAGGATTTGCCATAGTTAACATTATTATTTCAAACATAGTTGGCCCCCGCAATCCAAATGCCGAAAAGCTGACAACGTATGAAAGCGGCATTGAACCGCTTGGCACTGCGCATGGCAGGTTCTCTGTAAAATACTACATGGCTGCAATGCTGTTCATAATTTTCGATATTGAAATAGTCTTCATGTATCCGTGGGCGGTTTCGTTCCTTAAAATTGACCCGCAGCTCAGAATGTATTCTTTGATGGAGATGATTGCATTCATAGTTTTGCTGTTTATAGGCTATTTTTACATGCTTCGCAAAGGCGCATTAAAGTGGAACTAATAGCCTGATTTAGGGCTTATAATAAGTAAAAGTAACAGGAAATTTAAAATATAAATGGAAGATTTCAATACAAAATTACAAAAAGACGGTTTTCTTACTACCAGCATGCATGAACTTATCAACTGGTCAAGAAAGAACTCTGTTTGGCCGATGCCTATGGGTATTTCATGCTGCGCTATTGAGCTAATGGCTGTTGGCGCCGCAAGGTTTGATATTGCAAGGTTCGGCTCTGAGGTTATGCGCTTCTCTCCCAGGCAGTGCGACCTTATGATAGTTGCCGGAACCACAACATATAAAATGGCATGGATAGTTAAAAAGATATGGGACCAGATGCCAGACCCGAAATGGTGTATCGCAATGGGCGCATGCACATCAAGCGGCGGAATGTACAGAACATATTCTGTTGTTCAGGGTATCGACCAGTTCCTTCCGGTTGATGTTTATGTAGCCGGCTGTCCGCCAAGACCCGATGCGCTTATCCAGGCGCTTATGGAAATCCAGAATAAGATCGCTAAAGAGAAACCAAATTTGATCGAAAAGAAAACAGTGGCTTTGTAATATAAATTATGATTTGCTAATTAAGAGCGAACCTTATGGTTCGCTTTTTTTATGAACAAAATCGACCTCTCCCCCAGCGCCTTCGGCGCTTCCCCTCTCCTCTAAGGAGAGGGGTGGCGCGAAGCGACAGGGTGAGGATATAAAGCGCATTAAAGACAAAATACATACTTCTCCTATTTTCAACCTGCCTGCATGAATAAACTTATTAACTTTTAGTTTCACGCAGAGTCCGCAGAGAACACGGAGAAATTTCCCAAACCTGACGGATTTTATTTACCAAAAAATCTTAAACATTCCTTTCTTCTCAATTAAGCATTTCTGAATATTCAGTTGCACGTAACAGATTTTGAGGATTCATATGTTCATCTTTTTAATAGCCCCGACCTTTAGGTCGGGGAAAGAAAAAACCCAAAACTCCGGGGCTTTAGCCCCTCTATTAAAAAACTTATTTCGCCAATCTTATTTTATCTTTATCTCGTATATTCGAAATATGAGCAGCATTAATAAATCCGTTTTCATAACAGGAGGCACGGGGTATATGGGCTCAAGGCTCATTCCCCGTCTTATTGTCGATGGATATAATGTTCATGCGCTGGTAAGAGAAGGTTCCGAAAAGAAATTGCCTACTGGTACAGATATTGTATTCGGCAATGCGTTTGACCGTACAACTTTTGCAGATAAAGTGAAAGGCTCAGATACTTTTGTTCAGCTTATCGGAGTCGCGCATCCGAGTCCTGCTAAAGCCGAGGAGTTTAAGAAAATTGATCTGGTATCTGTAACTGAATCTGTTGCGGCAGCCAAAGAAGCAGGCGTTAAGCATTTTGTTTATCTGAGCGTAGCTGAACCAGCGCCAATCATGAAAGATTATATTGCAGTTCGTAAACAAGGCGAAACTCTGATTGAACAAAGCGGTATGCACGCTACTTATGTTAAGCCATGGTATGTTCTGGGACCCGGTCACTGGTGGCCGTATGCTATTTTGCCTATTATAAAACTACTTCAGTTTATTCCGTCAACCAGAGACGGAGCAACGCGTCTTGAGCCGGTAAAACTCAGTCAAATGATAAACACGCTGGTTTATGCGGTCGAAAATCCAGCAAGCGGCATAAGAAAATTCAGCACAGAAGAAATTAAAGGATTTTGAAAATTACTAATTCACATCGCCGAGATAAATACTTTGCTTAACTTTTCCAATGCTTGGGATTAACGTTCTGAGTATCACTGGGTACAATCTATATTCATTCAACATATTTATATCCAGCCATTTCAAACCTATTTGCCCATCATCGGGAACCGTTCCTTTACCAATATTTTTATCATCTGAAATTTGACACGAGAACATTAATTCAACCTGGTGAAGGTTTTCGTTTTCATATGCAAACTCGTGATTGGATGATATATAATCTCTGATATAGAGAAGCTCATCAATATCAATTTCAAGTCCTGTTTCTTCCCGGCATTCACGTTTCAAACCTTCGTGGATCGTTTCGCCGAACTCATGCCCTCCTCCGGGAAGAATATAATATTCAGAATCTTTATCCTGCTTAACTACAGTTAAGAGCTTTTGGTTCTTTATAATAATAGCTTTATTTGAATTTCTTACATTCATTTTGATTTATTTGATCTTTGCGTTGAGAAAAAATAAATTATAACAATTAGTATTTCACATCCGAATGCAATCTTATAACCAACAGGCATTATACCCTCTGCCATTAAAATTACAATCGGGGCTATAACTTCAAACAGAATAAGCGGAAGTCCGAACAGCAGCATAATCGTAAACAACGAGCCTTTTGTCCGTTGGTTGTCGGTATGCTTCATCTTCCTTGAAAAAAATCTGAATAAGAATATTGTGAATAAAACCAGCCCTATCCAGATTACCAGCTCTAAAATGTATATATTATTCATAACACTCCATTCCCGTCTGAGTTTACCCCGCACTAGATGCGGGGCTCAGACTGACAAACTATTATTTTTCCAGTTTCTGTTGTAAGTGTTTGGGTACATATATTTTTTCGATAAGGTCGAAAACAAATTCTGTTAAAATTGCGAGCAGCGCAGCAGGGATAGCCCCTCTTAATATTAATCCCGTATTGTTTAGAGCAAGTCCGGTTACAATAAATTCTCCTAAGCCTCCTGCCCCGATAAAAGCAGCAAGAGTCGCTGTCCCAATGTTAATCACTGCCGCTGTTTTAACTCCCGCAAAAATTGCGGGCATAGCCAATGGAATTTCGACATACTTTAATTTTTGCCATACGCTGAGTCCCATGCCGGTCGCCACTTTTTTAAGCAATGGATCAACCGTAAACAACCCTGTGGCTGTATTCCTTAATATTGGTAACAGTGCATACAGAAATAACGCCGCAACCGCCGGCACAATTCCGATGCCAAAGAACGGTATCATAAACGCAAGCAATGCGATTGAGGGAATTGTCTGAAGAAGTCCGGCCAAATACAAAACAGGCTTAGATGCTGCCGAATAGATATATAACAATATACCAAGCGGAATCGCAATCACTAACGCTAGCAGCAGGGCAATAAGCGTGATCTTAATATGCTGAAGCGTTTTCTTTAAAATCTCGCCATACATGCCGCCGGTTTCGAGCTGTCCATTCTGACTGATAAAATTTTTCTTCTTCAGGAATTCATTTGCAACCTCCGCGAAAGTTTTATTATCATATAAGACTTCTGAATTCATTGTCTGCATCTCATCTTCGGTTATCGTCGATTTCAACCCGGCTATGATTTCTTTTGCTTTGCTTTCAAGCTCTGTTCTGTAAAAAGCCACAGCATAATATTTCGGAAAGAAAGACATGTCATCTTCAAGAGTAATAAGATTATACTTCTTGATTTCGCCGTCAGTTGAGTATGCATCAGTAAGCTCGATTTTTTTATCGTCCAGCGCCTGGTAAGCTAAGCCATGCTCGATACCAACAGGCTTATTCTTCAGTCCGTAAACTGCGGCTAAATTATCCCACCCGTCTTTGCGTTTAAGGAATTCATAGCTAAGCGCCATATTTATTTCGGGATGATTCTTCAGGTCGGAAATTTTCTTCAGATTATATTTCTGCGCGGTCTCTTTTGAAACTACAAACGCGTAAGTGTTATTGAATCCGAACTTATCAGATATTTCAAGTCTGAGTTCAAATTTAATTTTTTTATTCAGCTCCTCAAAACTTAGCGGCTTATCGAGCTTGAGAATTTCTTCGGTCAGAGTACCCGTATATTCGGGATAAATATCTATATCGCCGTTATAAAGGGCATCGAAACATACTTTAGTGCCGCCCAGATTATAATTCCGCTCGACTTTGTAGCCGTTTGCTTCAAGCAGCTGGGAAATTATTTCACTTAGGATGTAGCCTTCATTAAAATGCTTGGAACCAACTCTGATCGTCTGCCCAAAAGAACTTTGATACAATAATAATATAATAACAATGCCCAACGCAATATTTCTCAGCTTACTCATCATTGCTGCGACGTTATAAAATCTTTTACGAAATTATTAGCAGGCGTATTTAATACTTTTTCTTTTTTATCGAACTGCTGTATCTCGCCGTTTTCGATGAACATGATATTATCGGCAATCTTCTCTGCCTCGTGTAAGTCATGCGTAACCATAATTATTGTTCTCGGTTCAAACTCCTGCAGCTTCAATAGCTCTTTGTGAATCTCACTCTTAGTCGACGGATCCAGAGCGCCGAATGCTTCGTCAAGCAGAAATAATTGCGGGTTCAGCAGCATTGCACGACAAATCCCAACGCGCTGCTGTTCGCCGCCGGAGAGTTCATGTGGATATTTCTTTTTATATAAGGGCGGCAATGATACGAAGCTCATCAGCAGATCAATCCGGAACTCGATCTCATGCTTGATCATACCCGTGATTTTTCCAAGCAGCGCTATGTTATCGTAAACGCTCATATGCGGAAAGAGTCCTGTGCCCTGAACCGAGTAACCTATCTTCAGCCTGATTTCATTTATTTTGGAGTAATTCAGTTTCTCATCATATACAATTACTTCGCCCTCGGTTGGGCGGATGAGTCCGTTTATGATCTGGATGAGCGTAGATTTCCCTCCCCCGCTCCTGCCAATAATTGCGGTGATCTCATTCTGGGCAATATCAAATGTGACCGCGTTAAGCGCAGCTGCGTCTTTGTATCTATGCGTAACGTTTCTGAATCCGACTATGCTCAATTCAACTCCCATCCCCGCGAAGCTTGTCCCCGACCTGATCGGGGAGCGGGGATCTATATATTTGAAGAACCATTAATTTCTATTGCGCATTTTGGGTGGGAGTTTTAATACCACCCCACTGTATCTCCACCTGTTAGGCCTGCCTACTGCAGGCAGGGGGAGACGTATGCTTTTTGGCGCTAAAAATATTTTATTCATCACTTTTTGTCCCCTCCTGACAGGAGGGGGTAGGGGGAGGTGTGATTAACACCCCCTCTGTATCTCCCCCTGTTAGGGGGAGACGTAAAATGTTCTAACTCTCTGGATTTGACTAAAAATCTATTTGGTTATTCCGTTAATTTAATCCCCGCTGGAGTTTATCCCGCGCTTGACGCGCGACGGGGATTACTTCCTATTAAATATATTTTTAATTTACCCTTTTGAAACTATATTATGCCTGCCGATATTATATGATATACGGCTGCCCCCAAAATTCTAAACTACTAATAAAATATCAAAATGGAAAATCAAAACAGCGTTCTAAATATA
>CAZMRG010000173.1:0-6480 GCA_964568655.1 uncultured Ignavibacteriales bacterium
AAATCAGGATTTAAGACCCGGCAATTATGAGGTTGAATGGAACGCTTCAAACTATTCAAGCGGCGTATATTTTTATAAAATAACAGCGGGGGATTTTACTGAAATTAAAAAAATGGTTTTGGTCAAATAATCCGGCAGGACTTTTAAAAATAAGGAGAATTAAATTGGAAAGTCTGATTGACGTTCAGAACAAAACTGAAATAATAAACAGGATAAATAAACTCACGCCCGAATCAAAACCACTCTGGGGCAAAATGTCGGTTTCGAAAATGATGGCGCATTGCGTTGAAGCTATGCGTTCAGCATATGGAGAAACCAGGCTGAAGCGTGCGTTTATGGGAAAAATATTCGGCGGCATGGCTAAAAGATCATTGTTGAGCGATAAACCGATCAAGCAGGGACTGCCAACCGACAAGAACTTTATTATTAAAGATGAAAAGAATTTTGATGAAGAGAAAAACATGCTCATAGATTATGTAAAAAAATTTGACGTAAAAGTTGTTGCAAATAATTCTCACCCGTTTTTCGGAATCATGTCAGCCGATGAGTGGGATAAAATTACAGCAAAACATCTTGACCATCACCTGAGGCAATTCGGAGTTTAATGAACGTATAACGCTTCCGGCATAACCAGCTTAACCCGCAGAAATGCGCCACTTATCACCTAAAAAATTCATTCATCGGTAAAAAATAGAGCCGCTAGTTTAGAATGATAACTAGTTTAGTGTATAAATGCATATACTATTAAACGGGTATGTATTATACGGTTTACAGCTACCATATTTGTTGTACCTTATTCAAACATATGTTTTACCTTATTCTCTGTTGCCAATTTACTGTAGATGCTTTGCATCAAATAATTCACCAAAAAAGGTAAAATGAAAAAGCTTATACTCATCTTCTTTCTGTTTTCAATATCAAACCATGTTTTTACACAATGGACATCCGGTCCAACATTAGCAAATCTGGGCCCAAATGGCAGTATTTCGGTTGCAAGTCCAACAGTAGCATGGGTTGCGGGGAATTCAACGAATCCGGTCATTTACAAAACTACAAATTCAGGCGTCACATGGACATCTGTTCCGACAAACGGTATTAATCCCAATGTAGGCATTTTCTGTATCTGGGGCATTAACGGAACCACAGCTTATTGCGGCGATGGAACGGGAAGCGCCAGCGTCTACAAAACAACGAATGGCGGAACTACATGGACGGTAGTATTTAATATTGGCGGCTCCACATCATTCTTCAACGGCGTAGTCTTCAGCAGGACCAACGCAAACTACGGCATTGCCCAGTGCGATCCACCGGCAGGGCCCGGTACGGTTTCTTACCTGCAAAAGACAACAAACGGCGGAACCAGCTGGACATTATTGAATCCCCCGGGGTACCCTGGACTTTTATCTTCACAGCACTCGCCGTTCATTATTGATAATAATTTTTTCGGATACGCAGCGGATAATAACGGAATCGTATTTATAACCACTAACGGCGGAACCACGTGGACAAATTCTTATGTAGGCAGAAGCGGGTTTGTAAGCGGCCTTACATTTAAGGCCGATAAACTCAATGGCTTTGCCGCTGTCAGCTCCGGCGGCCTTTCAAAAACGACTAACGGAGGAGTAACATGGACGCCTATCAGCGTAAGCGGTATAGACGGAGTGTTTTTATCTTATGTTTACTGGATACCCGGAACAAATACTGTATATGCAAGCTCTGAGGGCGGAGGAATAAAGAAATCAACAGACGGAGGCTCTACATGGCTTTCGGAGAATATACTCGGACAGACCGATATAATGCACATGGACTTTGTTTATTCCGGCGGTTTGGTTTACGCATATGCCATTACTGCAGCCGGCTTAACTTTATTTGGTTCAGAATCTCCTCTGCCGGTTCAATTGTCGTTCTTTAATTACGCGGAGCAAGAAAACAGCGTTACCCTGAAATGGCAAACAGCGCTGGAGATCAACAATTCTGGATTTGAGGTCGACCGTAAAGCCGTAAATGGCGATTGGATAAAGATAGGTTTTGTTAACGGTAACGGAAACATATCAACGCCGTCAATATACAGGTATGAAGATAAGAACCTGCAAAAAGGGATTTACGCATACAAACTGAAGCAAATAGATTACAATGGAGATTTCGAATACTTTAACCTGGGTTCTGATGTAACTATTGCGCCGCCGCAGACTTATAAGGTTTCGCAGAATTATCCCAACCCGTTTAATCCGGAAACGGATATTAATTTCAATATACCGGTTGACGGCAAGGTAAGCATAAAAGTATATGATATTAAGGGCGGAGTAGTTGCAACGCTTGCGGATGGGATAATGACCGCGGGATATCATTCGGTAACTTTTGACGGAACAAATCTGCCTAGCGGAACTTACTTCTACAGAATCATCGCCGGAGATTTGCGCGAAACAAAAAAAATGGAGCTTATAAAATAATCAAAGTATTCTATAGGGCTCCCCGTCTTCCGGGACGGGCGGACAGGTTAGGGAAATTTTAAAAATAAATTTAAAGAGATGCATTAAATGCATCTCTTTTTTAATTTACCTCATCTTGCTCTATAAATTAAACCGCTGAAAATTAATTATTATTCATATGACGATTTTGTCAGAATGCGGGCAAAATGTCATACATTAAACAGTCTAAGTAACTGTAAAAGAGCTTTGGCACAGTACTTGTACTTCATTTATCATCTGCTCTAAAAATTTAAAAGGAGATGATCAAATGAGAGCATTAAAGCAAATTTCAATATTTTTGCTATTTGTTCTGGGACTCAGTAATTTTTGTTATTCTCAAACCGTTACATATGTAAAGAAACCGCTTAGGAAACAATTTCCTCAGTTCATGCTCAGTCCATATGGAGGAGCAATATTCCCATTGCCCAAGATAATGAATGAGAACTTTAAACCGGGCGGTAATTTCGGGATTGACGCCGCGTATAGGGTTAACAGAGAAGTTGCTCTTTACGGAAAATTCAGTTATTTTTTTATGTCCTCAAAAATTACAGGCGCGCCGGTTGGAAGTTATATGGAGTTTTCGGCAGGCCCAAGATACTATTTTACTCACCCCAAACTGAATTCAGAATTATTCTTTGAAGGCGGCGTAGGCGCTTATAACTTCAGGCAAAAAAGTTATGTTAACCCGGGTGACTCTACCGGCGCGACTATCTCGCAGATCAATAACACAAGGCCGGGAATAAACGGAGGTATCGGCGCAACCCTTGGGCTAAGCAAGGCGATTGATATATTGGTGAAAAGTGATTATCACGTTATATTCACGCCGAACGGATCAACAAGCTTTTTGACTGTAGGCGCAGGCTTTGATTTCAGATTCAGATAATACTTAACGAAAATATTTTAGAGTTAAATTTAAAGGGATGCATTGTTTTGCATCCCTTTTTATTGATTTCGATTAACGTTTCCCGGTTTTAATTTTATTACTATAGCGGGATATGGCTTTTGTTGGCTGCAACCCACATTTCAAACGTCTGCAAACCGGGATTCAATGACTTACTCAATTCCAGATTACGCGACTCTTTGAAGTGATCTGAAAAATCACGATAGAATTGGAACATATTCCCAAGGTCTTCGGCTCCGGGAAATCCGAATCCCCGGTATACTTCAGGGGTAATTTCGTTGTAACTAATTTCTTTGCCAAGCTCTTTAGAAAAAACTTTTGCCATATCAGAAAGCGTTATGATATCGCCTGCGATCCCGATGGTTTTTCCAATAAACTCTTTTCCTTTTTTGAAAATGCCGTATGCGCATTTGCCAATATCTTCGGCAGCAATCCCGGCTAGTTCTTTGTTACCCATTGGGAAAGTTATGGCAAGTTTTCCGTCGGGGCCCTTTTGGGGACCCATGCCAAAATAAATAAAGTTGTCCCAATAGAAAGTAGTCAGCAGAAAAGTTGTCGGTACGCCCATATCGGTGAAGAAATGATTCGCTTCGCCCTTGGCGTCAAAGTGCGCGACTTTATAATTTCCCATCAGGGTCGGCATACGGTTGTCGCTGAGCGGAACCCACTTACGTGTATCTTCAAGAGTCGACCATATTACATGCTTAACTCCTTCAGCCTTTGCAGCTTCAGCCATAATCTTCGCCTGAGCAAGTTCATTCTCAGGAGATAGGTCGGCCCAGAAAAAAGTTACGCAATATGCGCCGTGCGCGCCATTGAACGCTTTCTTAACGCTTTCCAGGTCGTTGGTGTTTGCCTCAACAACTTCAGCTCCCAGAGCTTCAAGCGCTTTTGCTTTATCCGAGTTTTTATCTCTAGTTATAGCTCGAACGGTGAATTCGCTGTTTGGGTCGTTAAGGATGGCGTGCGCCAGTCCGCCGCCCTGCGCGCCGGTCGAACCGGCTACGGCGATTATCTTTTTTTCAGGCATAATGATGTTCGTTAGGTTTTTTGATTTATGAATTATTTTAATATTGCGCCTGTACGGTTTTGTTTCAATGCAAATGTAAGAACATTTTTTGGAATTCCTCCGAAATAAACTTTGTGCTCCATACGACCCAGAGCATTTAGATTGTTTGAATTGTCTTTAAAATCTATATTTATTTTCAACGCCTGATTAAATTTTAAATTTCTTATGGCATACATTTTTGGTGAATAAAAAACTCGGCTCAAATAAAAACCTTCCGGTAAAAAAGGAAAATCAAATATTAAGCGCTTGCCTGTATATTTTATTCGCAATTCTATTAGTCTTTTTGTGTATTAATAAAATAAGCGGCGATGATGATTTTTTCTGGCACTTAGCATCAGGCAGGTATATTGTTGAGAACAAAACAATTCCTGCAACAGATGTATTCAGCTACACAACAGCAGGGCAGCGCTGGATCCCATTTGAGTGGGGCTGGGATGTAACTACATATCTGATTTTCAATGCTGCGGGGTACGCCGGTATCTATATTTTAAAATCTTTACTTATTTTAGGAGCATTTTTCTTATTTTTTAAAATACTGGAAAAATTTAAGATAACCGCAGGTTTAAGAATATTTTTTCTTTTGCTCCTGTTATTCGGCGTAATGTTCCGCTTTACAATCAGGCCGCATTTAATATCATATTTTTTCTTTGCCTTGCTGCTTTATATAATTTTATCGTACAAATATTTTGACAGGAGTAATCATAAGATCCTGTATTATATACCGGCAATTTTCTTAGTATGGGCAAATTTTCATATGGGTGTAATTGACGGGATTGTGGTTTATTCAATTTTTGCATTTTCCGAATTATTGAGTTACCTGTTCCCGGGGAAACTATCGGCAAACGACAGCGCGAAACCGGATAAAAAAGACCTGGTAAGAATTTTTATAATACTTGCCTGTTCGGTATTAGCTCTGCTTATCAATCCCGCTAATGTTACAACATATGCATACGTATATTCCAATATTAACCTGGAATCGCTGAAGGATATCAACGAATGGAAATCGCCTTTTGACTCAGTATTCAGCTCAAATGCGTTCGTAATCATTTATAAAATATATCTGGGCCTGGCAGTTTTTGCTTTATATTATTCCTATAAGAAAAAGGATGTGTTTATATTTATCGTGTCGCTGGCGTTTGCTTTATACTCATTGAAAGCGGTCAGATTTATTACTGATTACATTTACCTGGCATCGGTATTTATTTTTACCGGGATGTATTACCTGGTTAATAATTTAAAAAATAACAGGGTGAAAAATATCATAAACTATCATCCTGCAGGTAAAGTTGTCCTAATGATGATAATGATATTTTTATTGATCAACATACCCAATGATGTTTTTTTTAATGAATACCTGGGCTATCACAGGATCTGGGGAGCGGGCGCGGATGAAAATACGCTTCCTGTGCAGATGTTCAGCTTTGCAAAATCAATTAAGCTGAACGAAACGGGGGAACATCCCTTCAACCATTATAGCATCGGGGGCTTGTTTTTATGGAATTTCCCCAACAGCAAAGATTTCATCGACAGCAGGTATATAAACGACAAAGTATACAGTGATTATGATATCATCGATTATCAAAAGCCGGGGTTTGAAAATAAGATAAAAGATTATAATATAGATTATTTTATGTACTATGTAGATATCCTGCTGCAGTCGCCGCAGATCTTAAAACAAATCGCTATAGATTATCTTAACCGGAATAATTCAGACTGGAAGCTGATCTACTGGGATGATAAATCATTTATATATGTTAAGAATACGCCTGAATTTCAACCGATCATATCAAAATATGAATATAAGTATATAAACCCATATTATTTTTTATATCAAAAACAGATAATTGAATCGGCGCTTGCGAATGACCGGGAAACCGTTATTAAAGAAGTGCGCAGGAAAAAGAGCGAAGATCCAAACGGTTTTATTATTAACAGGATCATTGAACAATATAAAATAAAATAAATCTATCTTTTCCTATCGCGACCATTCTGGATCTTGCCAACCGCCTGCTGAACGCCGGTAGAGCGCGCCACTGCAATTA
>CAZMRG010000174.1:0-6293 GCA_964568655.1 uncultured Ignavibacteriales bacterium
GCAGAATGAAATTGCCGATCTTTAATCCGTCAAAGGGAATTGAACAGGGCGGCGCCGAGCTAAAAAAATTCCTTGACACAATCCGGAGGGCTGATGGGTATATTTTCGCTTCACCCGAGTATCATGGCTCGGTGAGCGGCGCGTTTAAGAATGTTATCGATTATATTGAATTCCTCTCTTCCTCTAAACCGCCATACCTGACGCTTAAACCAGTGGGGGCTATAGCCACGGGCGGCGGCGATGTTTCAGGCGCTGCGACACTACATACTATGGTTAACATTATTCACAGTTTCAGAGGTATTTCAGCTTCTTCAAATGTTGCAATAAGCTCTTCACAGCTGCACTTTGAAAATAATGAGATAAAAAGCGATATTGTCAGAAAAAGACTCAGAAGGCTCGCAGCTGAAGTATATGCGCTGGCTTTGAAGCTCAGATAACGGATCAATTCTGTTTTAATTCAATAATCTCAAATTTAATATTTATGACAACAAGAAGAGACTTTCTTAAAACGTCTGCATTACTTGCAGCAGGCGCTATGATTCTTCCGGGAACGTTTAACATAAATCTTAAGCCAAAACCACGAGTGATAATTATAGGGGCTGGATTTGCGGGCCTTGCCGCCGCGTATAAACTCAAACAAAAAGATTTTGATGTCACAATTCTTGAAGCAAGGAACCGTATAGGCGGAAGGGTTTTTTCCTACGAAATTGATAAGGCTGAAAAACTTGTTATTGAACTAGGCGGCGAGTGGATAGGGGACTCGCATACAAGAATTAAGGAACTGTGCGCTGAGTTGGGTTTGACCCTGCAGAACAATCAGCTTGATACGCACCTGATTTTTGCCGGCCAATATTATCCGAAAGGGAAATGGGATTACTCGGCTGAGTGGAAAGAAAAATACAGTAAGATCATGGCTGATTATAAAAACTTTACGGATGAAGATAAAAAGCGGCTTGACAAAACCGACTGGTGGCGTTTTCTTATGAGCAAAGGGATCGGCGAACGCGACAGCCAGATAAAAGAACTTTTTGACAGTACAGATTTCGGGGAAAGCATCAGGCAGGTATCAGCTTACCAGGGAGTGGCGGAATATGCAGAGTCAGATGAGCGCGACGAAATGGATTACAAAATTAAGGGCGGTAACGGAAGGCTGGCCGAAAAGCTTGCAGAGAAAATTGGAAGCGAAAATATTAAGCTTCAGCATGTAGTTTACGAAGTTACGCAAGCTGATGGCGGAGTTTCAGTTCTGTGCAGCAACGGACAGATATTTTCAGGCGACCAGCTTGTATGTGCAATCCCTACTTTTGCTATAAGCGCAATCAACTGGAAACCGGGATTGCCGGAAGGATTTACAAACGCATTGAATTTGCTCCAATATGCAAGGATAAGCAAACATGCCGTTCTGTTCAATGAGAGGTTCTGGAAAGATGAGTCGTTTGACATGGTGACCGATGCTTACGGGCACTACTTCTATCATGCTACAAAGAACCAGAGATCTGATAAAGGAGTATTAATTTCGTACACAATCGGAGATAAGGCTGATGTAATATCAAGACAGGATGATAAGTTCAAAACAAGAATGATAACCGAATCTCTTAAGCCTGCGTTTGGAGACGTGTCATCTAAAATTGAGAAACATGTGAATTATTACTGGGGTATGGATAAATATTCATACGGCTCTTACGCTATTTATAATAAAGGGCAATGGTTTAACGTAATGCCGGCGCTGAAACAGAAATTTATGAATACGCATTTTGCAGGAGAGCATCTGGCCGACTGGCAGGGCTTTATGGAAGGCGCAATTAATTCAGGCGAAGATGCCGCAGGTGAGATTATTGGATAGAAGCTTTTTTCCCGCCCCACATCGAGTGCGGGATAAACTCCGGCGAGAATTGTTCTTATTTAAGGAGTAGAGTGTGGTTTTTTTCCCGTCTCCCCTCTACGAGTCTTCGACTCGTCTACGATCCTTCGGGTCGAAGACCCGTAGGGAAGAGTCGTAGACCTTACCAAGGGGGAGAGGGGGTCTTAAATGTTATCTTGTCTGGTTATCAAAACTGCTTAAAAAAGCAAGTAAATCTTTATCGAATTGATCAAGATTTTTCCCGGTTAATTTTTCAAGCTGTGAAATTCCGGTCTTGTCTTTTTGATATGTATCTCTGAAATTTATGTAATAATCCTTTAACAGCCCCTGCTGCTGAAGCATCATTAACAGGTAGCGTGATTGCGCGTAAAAGAATGAGCTGCGTTTCCCGTAAAGTTCTTCGTCGTTGGTATTCATAAGTTCTTCAAGCCCCGTATAGGTATTTTCAGATAGCGCTCTTCTGGTTGATAAAATCCTCCAGCTGAAATCGCCTACCAGCGTTCCGTTTTTAAAAGTAGATTTCTCATGCAGCGCTGCGAGACCCTCATTGAACCATGAAGGAATATCCGGGAAATCGTTTTGTATCATCGCATGAGTTACTTCATGAGCGATGCTTCCTTTCCATGAAACATATCTTATAACAATTACGTCCTTCGAAATTTTGTAATAACCATACGGCGATAGATCGGATTCATCCATATTAAAAGTATTGATGGAAAAATTCCTGTAGCTGTCGTAATCCTCAAAAAGAAATACCGGCGTAACTTTATCCGGTTTTACTTTAATGTACGTGTTGAGCATAGCGTCAATTGTGAGCCTTATATCATTATCGATAAGATTATACGTGAGCTCGGGCTGCAGATTTGAAACAATAACAAAGTACCTGAACCGTGTGATAGATGCGCCTGAGGGTAGGGCGCTCTTATATTTATTTATGACTGAGTTGTAATCTAAGTTTTGGTAAACCTCTTCAATTTCCGAAAGATCTTTTCGTACGCCATTGTTTCCGTTCTTTTGAATTAAGGTGTCCTCTTTCTGAAAGCGGTAGTCGTTCTTTGCCCCGCATCCCAAAAGGACGGAAAGTATTATAAAAATCGATATTATTAGGATTTTTTTCACTTAAATTTGGTTTTCATATATAAACATTTAAAATTATTATTAAAATCCCTATTAATTTATTATCACTAAGGTAACAATATGCGAATTCTGATACTATGCACTGGTAATTCATGCCGCAGCCAAATGGCTGAAGGTATATTACAAAATATGAACCCGGATTTAGAAGTCCTTTCGGCGGGTACAAAGCCTGAAAAGGCGGTGAATCCGTATGCTATCAGAGTTATGAGCGAAATTGGAATTGATATAAGCCTGAATCACCCCAAAAATGTCGATGAATTCGTAAATCTCCCTTTCGATTATGTTATAACTGTTTGCGATAATGCCAAAGAATCCTGTCCTGTGTTCACAGGCCATGTAAAACACAGGCTTCACATCGGTTTTGCCGACCCTGCAGGCGCTGTTGGAACAGATGAAGAAATTATGGATGTGTACAGGAAAACCAGGGATGAGATAAAGGAAGAATTCAGTAAGCTTTACAGTCAATCAATGAAGAAGGCTTAAGCTAATTCGGGATTGTTTCCTTAAAATGGATCGTAAACGTTGTACCCCCGCTATTTTTCAATTCAATAAACCCGTCTATCTGGCTGACAAGCGTTGTTACGAGCTGCAATCCAAGCGAAGTTGTATTCCTGAAATCTACATTATCAGGGAAACCTGCGCCGCTGTCTTTTACGATCATTGTATATTCATTGCATTCGTTTGCGCATAGCTTAATATCAATACTTCCCGAACTGTTATCGGGGAAGGCATGTTTAAGCGAATTTGACACCAGTTCGTTTATAACCAGTCCGCACGGAATTGCGGTATCTATGCCGATTGTAATGTTTTCAATGTCCAAATTCAGTTTTATCTTCTTACTCTTTTCTTTGAACGAATTGAGTATATGATGCAAAAGCTGGGGAATATATTCGTTTAGGTTAATATTTGCCAGGTCGGCTGATTGGTAAAGCTTTTGGTGGACAAGCGCCATTGATTGCACGCGGTTCTGGCTATCCAGCAGAATGTCGCGGGCATCTTTATCTTTTATTGACGTTGACTGGAGTTTCAGCAAGCTTGATACTACCTGAAGGTTATTCTTGACGCGGTGATGAATTTCTTTTATCAGGAGCTCTTTTTCTTTCAGAGAACCGGCTAGCTGGGTCTCGATATTTTTACGTTCAGTTATATCTATCATCACGCCGGAGAAATAATCTCTTCCGTCCAGTCGTTGCGATTTGAACATGTGGTCCTCAAGCCAGATAAATTCTCCGTCTTTTCTTTGTATCCTGAATATCTCCCTGAAAGCGCCTTTCGCGCCGGATTTATGCCAGCGCTCGGTCTTTTCCAATATTCTTTTGAGATCATTTTTGTGGATCAGGGAATCGAAAAGCCCGGGGTTGTTATAAAAGTCTTCGACCGGATATCCCAGCATCTCCATGATGTTTTCGGAAATAAACTGTTTGCCAAAAGCATTCTCATATATAACTACGTTCGGAAGATTATTCAGAACGGAAGTGAGCCTCATCTGGGTCTCTTCAAGTTTGATCTCTGCATTTTTCCGGTCCGTAACGTCAATCATGAAACCTGACCAGTACGATCTGCCGGATGAATTGATCCCGAACATATGGTCTTCTATCCAGATATAAGAACCGTCTTTTTTCTTTACCCTGAATTCAAAATTAAGCGGCGCCGGATGATCTTTTACCCTCCATGATTTCATCTGCCTGTTTATCATTTCCATGTCTTCTTCGTGCATTATCGATTCGAAAAAGCCGTCATCTTCGGCAAAAGCCTTCGCCGGGTAGCCAAGCATTTCTTCGATATTATCCGAAACAAAAACACCGTTGCGGTCTGACTCATAAAATACTATGTCAGACAGGTTATTGAGAAGCGAACTGAGCCTGAGCTCTGTTATTCTTAGTTTTTCTTCGCTTTCCCTCTGGCCGGTAATATCTTTCACCTGCGCAACATAACGCGTTACCTTGCCTTCGGAATCCTTCAGGAACGATATGCTTGTAGAAGCGTAAACTATTCCGCCGTCTTTTTTCAGGTATCTTTTTTCAACTTCACATGAAGATTCGCCTTTTTCTATTGCATTCTTAATAGCTTCAAGGTTATCTTTTATATCATCGGGATGCGTTAAATCCTGGAAACTCAATTTCAGCAGTTCCTGCGGGCTGTAACCCAATATTTTGCACAGAGCTTTATTAACTCTTAAGAACTTTCCTTCTACCGTAGTAAGACTGTTACCCGCATTGGAGTTTTCAAATATTAAGAACAGCTGTTCTTCGCTGTTCTTTAAAGCTTCCTCGGTTCTTTTCTTGTCGGTAATATCAATCAGCACTCCCTGCATCGTGTCCGGCTTTCCTCCGGTGAAGTTCACCGAGGTCAGGTCTTTAAACCATTTTATCTCCCCGCCTGCCGTGATCACCCTGTAATCCAGTTCAAAATCCAGTCCACTGGTCATTCGTTCATCGCTTAGAGCTATTACTTTTTCTCTGTCGTCAGTATGGATTATATTGAACCAAAAATCTTTTTCACGCCATTTGGAAAGCGGGTAGCCAAGCAGTTCTTCCGCGATCCGGCTTACATAAACATAATTTGCTTTATCAATTTCATACAGCCATGTTATTACATTAACGCCCTCAACAAGCATCCTGTATTTCTCTTCGCTTTTTTTCAGTTCTCTTTCTGAAGCTTTTCTCGCATCAATATCTCTTCCGATGCAAAGCAGAGCGGTTTCATTTTTATAGGTGACAATTGACAGGCTCATTTCAATGAGACGTCCCGGAGAATCATTTGACTTCAGATGCACGTCAAAGATTTTCGATTTATTGTCGGCCAAAAATTTGTTTATACTGGACCGGAATTTTTCCGGTGGGTTCGATATGTCTGTAATATTCAGATTTGCAAGGACTTCTTTGCCGTAACCGCACAGTTTTTCTGCGCTTAGATTGGAATTGAGTATCTTAAAGCTTCCCAGGTCAATGACCAAAGCCAAATCGTTGATTTGATCAAATGCGGTGAAACCTTCGTATATATCTGTATATATTGTTTGTAAGCTGTTATCCAATAAAGCGCTTTTTGTTTAAACCCGAGCTATCAATTTAAGTAAAAAACAGAAGCTTTGAAAGGTAAGATGTTAACGTAAATAAGGTATGCCTATTGAGCGCTCAATAGGCAAAAAACAATAACTTGTTTGATGAGTTTTAGTTCTTCAGTTTAAAAACAAATGGGACGGTAACCCATACTTTTACAGCTTTGTTGTTCTGTAATCCCGGTGTGAAAACCAGGCTTTTTGATTTTTCTTTTACTTCATCATAGAATATTTCGT
>CAZMRG010000175.1:0-6228 GCA_964568655.1 uncultured Ignavibacteriales bacterium
AAGTTGAAAAATCACTTTATCAAAACCATTTTCTTTATGTCTGTAAAGCTGCCTGTTTCTATTCTGTAGAAATATACTCCGCTTGAAAGATTAAGCGCGTTGAAATCAACTTTATAATCTCCGGCTTCTTTAAATTCGTTGTTTACCAATGTTGCAACAACTCTGCCGATTATATCATATACAACAAGCTTAACCAACCCTGCTTTAGGCAATCCAAAATTGATTACAGTTGTCGGGTTGAACGGATTCGGATAGTTCTGTGAAAGCGAGTAAATTTTCGGCACGTTATTTCCATTAGACGTTATTCCTAACAAATGGTCAATGCAAACGCTGTCTATAAATAAGTCATTGCCGTACTGGCTTCTTCCGAGAAAATCTATTTCGTTTGTCCCGTTTGGAAGCGGATAACTCAATTTACCCCATTGTGAAGCAATCGGGGTAAATTCGCCGCTTGTGGCAGGCGCGGTCTGCATATCCTCGGGCCCAAGCCTTATAATTGAATAATATGTTGCGCCGCCATCAGAAGAACCTAACACTACAAGAGAGTCCTGTTGATATGGCGGAGTTGCCGGGTATGGCGAGAAAGCTATGTCAAATCTTAATACCGCATCCGGCAAGACGGCAAAAGTCAAAGTCTTCAGATTATTGTCCGTTCCCGCAGGCGCGCTATATGAATTGAACCTCGCTGAGCCGGTTCCTACTCCAAAACCGCTTACAGCATTGTAACCCCACCAGGTTCCGTCGACCGTCCATCCGGTTGGCGGGAACGTAGTTGTAGAAAACTGTTCGCATAACGGCGGAACCAATGCGATCAAAGTCACAGTGGTTCTCACAGTATCATTTACTCTGTTAAGGTCAGATGCGAGAGCCGTTATATACATCAATGTATGATTTCCTGCAACCGCAGATTGCCATGTGTTGGAAACTGAATCTACAGCGCCGGCATTTTCATTTACATTTGTTGTATTGATCAACACGCCGTCAACATAATACTTTACAGGAACGGCTGTTTCGTTTGATGTTCCTATATTCGAAATTTTTGATTTTATATTATACGGCGTATTGGTATATAACGGGGCTACGGGCAAACTTAAGAACGGCCCGCATGCAAAGTCATGAGCAAGCGCTAAAGAAGTTCCCGCAGTCCAAACCTGGTAATGCCCTGAAGAACTCTCAGCCCAGTAAGGCCAGAACTTGCCATTGCCACATGTGATACCTGTGTAGTCGCCCTGGTATCCGCCGGCTAACCCGGGGATAGGCGCAGGCGTAAAGCTATGGTCGCTTATCTGAACATCGGTATATGTTGCGCCGCCATCATTGGAATAAGACATATAGAATTGCGTTAGGGGCACGGTTGTATTTCTTGTATCGTAATATGAAATTGCCAATATGCCGTTGTTATCAACCACAGGAGCAGGGAGCCAGTTGTAATTTCCCGAAGCGTCCTGGTTTACTAAAGTATGCGTCCATGTTGTTCCGCCATCGGTGGAACGGCACAGGCAAACATCAGAATTATCTCTTGCAGGCGCGACCGTTTTTTCAGAAAGTACTGCATAAATCCATCCGTTCCTGGCGCCTCCTGATTTATCAATCGCAAGCCTGGGGAAACCATCGGCTCTGATCCCATTATATAGAGCGGTAGTTCTTATACCATTCACATTAACCGCGGTATTTGTTCCGGAGGTCCATGTTACCCCTCCGTTTGTGGATTTTGCAAATCCTATATAATCTTCCGTATACGGCGAACCCGAAATTGGCATTGCCCAAACTGCATATACTATGCCGCCCGGCCCAACCTGTACGTCTACGCCCTGGCAGTAATGCGAACCATCAGAAGCAGGCGATACATTGCCTGTCGATGGAACCCATGTTGCTCCTCCGTCAGATGAAAAGGCCCCCACTATCGGCGGCTGCCCGGCAGAGAAATTGCTCCAGAGTATATAAGCTCTTCCAAAATACGGGCTGCCCGGAACGTCATCAACGCAGGCTAAATTCTTATCAACACTGCCTGTTGGCGGTATTGATATTCCGGCGGTCCATGTTACTCCGTTATCTGTAGAGTAAAAAGCATTCACCCCAGTATATGCGCCGTTTAAAATTGACATTCCAAGCCTGCCTGCCCATGTGCTGCCGGCTGGCCAAACCCACGGACCCGGGTCTCCTCCGTTATTGGCAGGGTTCATAGTATTGTAACTTCCTGTGAAAGAAGTTCCGCCGTTTGTTGTCAGGCTAAAGCCCGTGCCGTAAAATGACGGGCCATATGAATTCCACGCAGCGAACATAGTGTTCGTATTTCCGCCGCTGTTAACAGCCGCGACTTCACTTTCAGTCGCTGTTGTAGTGGGGAATGGAATTATGTTTGGCGGAACAAGTATGTCGCCAAAACTTGTGTGGTAAATTCTTGTAGTGCCGGTAGGGCCTTTGTATGTATTTACCGATGGCAATTGAGAATACACGCCGCCTGTGTAAGCTCTTGTTGAAGGCAGGTTCCATCTCCCGCCGTTGATATTATTATCCTGTGATTGAACTGTGCCGCAGATAAGAAACACAGTTAAGGTTATTGATAAGAAAGTAAGTTTTTGTTTCATTATTTCCTCCCGGGTTCGCGCAGTGGAAAACCCTAATAATGTAATGTATAACTAAAATAAGCAATATTTGAAGTAAGATTAATAAGAAACGAAAATTATTTCAATGCAATATGATTTAATGCATATCAATCAATTTTAGCGCCAAACTTTGTGGTTTTGTTTTGAATTCCGGTATTTTTGAATTTCATTTTTCCCAATTCATAAAAAAAGCGTCCACAGATAATGTGGACGCTTTTTAGAACGCGGGTTTCTTAACTTCTTTTTACTTTATCAAAAGCATTTTCTTTACAGAAGTGAAGTCGCCTGCATCTATTCTATAGAAATAAACGCCGCTTGCAAGGTTGGCTGCGTTGAAGTCAACTTTATAACTGCCGGCTTCTTTGAATTCATTGTTAACCAGCGTTACAACTGTTCTTCCGAGAATGTCATAAACAACAAGTTTAACCAGTCCTGATTTCGGCAAACCGAAATTAATAACGGTCGTGGGGTTAAACGGATTCGGAAAGTTTTGTGAAAGCGTGTATACAGAAGGAACTGTATTCCCATTTGATGAAATGCCTGTGACCCCATCAACGCAAATACTATCTACGAATATATCATCTCCGAACTGGCTTCTGCCAAGGAATTGTATCTTATTTGTTCCGCTGGGAACTGAATAATTAAATTTTCTCCATTGTGTAGAAGTTGGAGTAAATTCCGAACTGGAAGCCGGCGCAGATTGCATATCTACAGGCCCTAATCTTGAGATAGAGAAATACGTAGAGCCGCCGTTTGTTGAACCAAGCACTACGAGTGAATCCTGGCTATAAGGCGGAGTTGCCGGGTACGGCGAATATGCTACATCAAAATGAATATTCTGATTGCTAAGCGGATTATAAGTTAATGAAACCAGGTTCTGGTCTGTACCGGCAGGCGCTGACCATGAATTAAACCTGGCTGAACCGGTTCCAACGCCGAAACCGCTAACTGTGTTATAGCCCCAGTAAGAACCGCTTATCGACCATCCGGTCGGCGGGAAAGTAGCGCTTGCAAATTGTTCGCAAAGCGCCGGAAGAGCTGAAACAACGTTAATTGTGATCTGGATCGTATCGTTCGATCTGTCCAGGTCGGTTGAAAGCTGCGATATATATTTTAAAGTATGGTTGCCTGCAACCGCAGTCTGCCAGGAGTTTGAAACCGAGTCTACCTGGTTGACGTTGAGGTTCTTGTTCGTAGTGTTTATAAGCGCACCGTCTACATAAAACGCGAACGGAACATTTGTCTCGTTATTGGCGCCTATGTTGGCAATCTGAGTTTTTATAGTATATGCAGTGTTTATAAGATACGGGCCCGCGGGGAAATTCATAAACGGTCCGACTGAAACATTGTGCCCCAATGGCGGCGGCGGAGCGCCGAACGCGTTAACAAACCTGTTAGCGTTTACTTTGCCGTAACCCATTTCATTGTTCCATGTAGAGCCCAGCATTGAGTACGGGCCTGCTGATGTGTAAGCATATGAGCCTACTTTATCGGCTGTCCAGCATATCCTTGCTCTTACCGTATCCCATTTCGCGGTTGAGTCTCTTGACATACCAAGCGCGCAAACGCCCGCGCAGTTAGGAGTTGCGCTTGAGGTTCCATTGAACTGGTCAAAATAGTCGGTGCTGCTGTAGCCGTTGGCGCCCTGCCTGTCGGTTGCATAAATTTTTACGCATGGAGCAACAACGCTTGTTCCTGTTCCGTAACTGGCTCCCCAGAAGTTTTCAAGGTCGCAGCTTGTTGGAGATTTACGCTGGTTGCACGGGCTGCACCCTCCAACGCAAATTACGTACGGATTAGTTGCCGGCCATTGAACCGGGCCGTTTCCGTTTCCGGCTGCAACGCAGAACACGGTTCCTTTTCCGCCTCTGCCTGTTGTTGTTCCGTCCTGAATAGTTTGGTCAGCCGCTGTAACCGGCGAGCCGCCTCCCCATGAATTACTTGAGATCCAGCCGCCCTGCTGCCATGAATACATCAATCCCTGTGTTAGCGCAGTTGTTGATGTGCTTCCGCCTGAGTTGAATATTTTGACGCCAAGCAGTTTCGCCTGCGGGCAAACGCCTGATACGCCAAGGTTGTTGTTGCCTGTTGCCGCAACAATACCGGCGGTGCAAGTGCCATGATTGAAATCATCATAACAACCGGGATGTCCGTTTATGAAATCATAGTTGTAACCATGAGTCATGTTGCCAATAATATCCGGATGCGTTGTGTCAATTCCTGAATCAACCATTGATACGAGGCAATGAACGTTGCCCAGTGTGTTGTTCCATGCGCTGTCGACTTTCATATCGCAGCCGGCTGTTCCGGTTCCTGTTCCTGGTATATTTGTCCCGGTATTGTGCATCGACCATTGCATCGGATAGAAAGTATCATTCGGAATGTAAGTAAGCATGCCGGAATAATAGAAATCAGGGTCGCAGAAGTTAACAAGCCCGCTTTCATAAACTGAATTAGCAGTTTCAATATTGGTCATTGTTACCGATTTGGCAACCTGCAGAATATAAGTATTCCCGCCGGAGATCGCCAATTGTTTAACAATTGAAAGTCCGTGGCTGTTTAAATAAGCCATAATATCTGCATTTGTTACGTAAGGTTTAAACTGGGCTATCAACTGGTCCAAAGAACCCTGCAGAACTTTATCGTTATCTACCGGAGAATAAACGGCGGATACTAAATCGATCCTGCTATCCAAAGCCATTGAGCTGACAAATACATTAAGAGCGCTCTCATCCAATGGAGAAACCAGGTCTATAAATTGTTCTTTAAGATTTGCATCGAAATGCGATTGTTTTGATAGCTGGAAGTTTTGGCCCAGGAGCTGCCTGAATGATTCTTCAGTCATGACTTCTTTTGTCCTGACGAAGATCTTATTATGCCTGATGTTTAGAAAGTAAGGTTTGCCTTTGTAGTAGTAGAAATCTGTTACGGAATTAGAGCCGGCGCTCCATCCTGTTACGGCGCTGCCCGCAACTATTATTAATAGTAGTAGAACAAATTTTAGTAATTTCATTTTTTAGTTTCTGTTTTAGTTTGTTGTTTTTGATTTGTACCATTTTTTCCTCCATGGCAATAAATTTTTATGCCACAAAAATGACTCGTTAAAAAAATTGTTAGTTTATAACGGTAATTTTATGATATATTTTGCTTAAAAACAAGCGCTATATCGGGCGCAAATGGATCGGTGTGTTAATTGATCTTAAACTGTTATTTTATCAAAACCATTTTCTTTATTTGAATAAAATCTCCTGACGCTATTCTATAAAAATATACCCCGTCCCGCAAAGCGGGATTTCGGAAAATGGGCTTTAGCCCTTTTCCTCAACTCGCTATTTGATTAAAAGCATTTTCTTAACTGAACTGAATTCGCTTGACTCTATTCTATAAAAATATACCCCGCTCGCGAGGTTTGTCCCGTCAAAATCAGCTTTGTAATTTCCGGCTTCTTTAGATTCATTGTTGATCAGGGTCGCAACTGTTCTGCCAAGAATATCATATACAACAAGCTTCACAAATCCGGCTTTGGGTAAACCAAAATTAATAATTGTAGTCGGATTAAACGGGTTCGGATAATTTTGCGAAAGTGAATAGTCTGTTGGTATTGCATTTCCGTTTGGTTCAA
>CAZMRG010000176.1:0-6190 GCA_964568655.1 uncultured Ignavibacteriales bacterium
ACAAAAAACCCCGCCTCTGAACCCAGAGACGGGGAATTTTGGAAATAAAAATAACTGTTTTTTACTTAACGAGAACCATCTTCTTTGTGCTTACAAAGTTTCCTGAGGTAAGCTTGTAGAAGTAAATTCCGCTTGAGATCTTTGACGCGTCGAAAGAAACGCTGTATGAACCTGCGTCCATTACCTTATCAACCAATGTTGCAACTACTCTTCCTTCTATATCATAAACAACCATCTTCGCCAGGCCTGAGCTCGGCAAACCGAATTTGATTTCGGTTGAAGGATTGAACGGATTAGGATAATTCTGTTCAAGATTATATGCATGAGGAACCTGAGTGCCGTTATTGGTTATACCAACAGTCGAACCGCATAACCTTGATGACTGAACGTTGTTTCCGTCATATTGCGACCAGAGTATAAAGCAGTCGTCTCCGCCGCCATTTTTGAAAGCTGGTTTCGGAGGAGCATTAAACGGGCTTGAATCATTGTAACTTACTCTCACAGGCGAAACAAATGCACCGCCGGTTGAAGAAGTATACATTACTGAATCCAATGCTGTATTATTGTAAGTATAAGCGACTCTCAGATCCACAACGCCTCTTTTACCATATACATCCGGCGAGGTCGGGACCGTTGTTGTGCTTGAATAACTATCAACATAACCGGATGTCCAGGCAGTACCGGTGATACAGCCGTTAGTTGATTTGTAGTAATATACATCCCAATCACCGCCGTTTGTAAAGTTCCTTCTGTCAATAATATAAATATTCTGGCCTACAACATTTCCCGGAGAATAAATGTGTCCATCCTGCTGCCAGTAATTTGTAGCAAAACTTGAACGCGTTGCGGAATTAGTTGTGTAAGTAGCTTCAGCCATGGCAGAGATAAACACCTTGGTTGAATCAGGCACGCCGCTGTATGAAACTATCAGAGAATCGCCTGAAGTGTTGTTTCTGTAATAGCAAACATCAGTGCTCAGGTACCTGTGATAAGCAAGGCCTCCGGGTGTGGAACCCGTAAACCAGCCAATGCCGGGACCTGCATAAATTGGAGTGATAGTCGCTACATTATTTGCTGCATGAACTTCAGCATAACGCTGTGAGTTTTCGTTGTATGTTCCGGCAACTGAATCCTGCGAACAGGTTATCATGAGATAAGTGCTTGCCTGCGCATATGAAGGATTATCGGTTGTAATTCTTGGATTATAATAACGGATATTTGCGCTGTTTCCTGGCCATGACATAGTAATAACTCCGCCTGCAAATGTGGTGATATCCAAACCTGTAAGTGTAACCTGGTAGTTTGCTCCACCGGTATTAACTCCGTTAACGGTCCATAAATATTTGTCGCCTGATGCGCCTTCAACTATTGCCATACTTAATTCATCAGCGTTACAATGCGCAGTTCCGCCATATCCAAGGTTAGCATAATTGACCCATGATGCTCCGCCATTATCAGAATAATACCATCTTATTCCGCCGGCAATACCTGCTGTAGTATCATGTCCGAATGCCATCCAGATTCTTCCAATATTCGCGCCAACCTGTTCAGTTACGGTAGCTAAACCCTTTACGCTTCCGGTCCAAATCAGAGTTTGATTAACGTCACCGCTGAAAGGGGGGTTTTGATTACCGGGCGTAATAACGCCTGCTGGTTGACTATTAACGCCTACCGACGTATAGCCAAATTGCTGGCTTCTCTGAATATCTATTTCTGTTTCTCTCTGCTGATCGCCTCTGACCTTAGCATCTCTCAGTTGGTTGATAAGATCCCGTTCAGCCGGTGAAATTATTCTCTGAGGCATAGCCTTAACATGAAAAAAATTGCTTGTGTTGGCATACTGGGACATATCTATATTGTCCTGACTTGGAGCCAGCACCGGCTTGTTTTGAGAAAAAGAAGTCGCATTAAGGAGCAGAACCCCTGTGATTAATGCGAAAAGCGCTACTAGTTTGTTCATAGATTTCTCCTTTAATTTAATTAAATATGAAATTATTAATTATTATTTATTTCCCCCAAAATCATTTGATAGTATGGCAATAAAATTGCCAGTCAAAACGCTGGATAAAATTACAGCGCTATTAGTCAAAAAAAGTATTGAACCTCTAAAACACAACAGGAGGATCCCGCAAAATTATTCATGGAGACCGGATGAAATCCGGTTCTAAATCTATAGGGCTTAAGAAATAAAAATAATGCTAATCTGAGAAATCAGTAATTTCTATTTTTAATCGTGTGTAATTTAAACAGTAATAATCTAAAAGTCAACTCTTCAGAAAAGATATACGCAAAAATATAGCCGTAATGTTAACCAAATGTGAAGAATGATTAAAAATTCGCCAAAAAAGATATTTATAGCTTCGGAAAATATTAATAACAGTTAGGAGAAAAATAAGGATTTCAGGGAATATTTCAAAAACATTCAGTTCTCTGTATGCCTCTGAAGCATTGTTAACCGATTGTTATTAATGAATTACAGCGCATTTACAATTTCCCTAAATCCTTCCAGTCAGCATTTTGAATATTGTACCCGGCCAATGCGTGTCCTTTTTCAATAAGATCCATATAAAACGCAACAATATCAAATTCATCATCCTTTGGGAATAGCTCAAATATTCCGGCTGAAATTAAATGTACACCGCAAAAGGCGGTAAAACTTATTTTGCCGGATGATTTTGCATATATAAATTCCTCTCCATTAATTCTTCTTCCGATGATATTTTGTTTTTCATCAATTAATAGGGGCCGCGTAGTGTTTCTGTCTTTTACGGCGAGAGTAACAAGCGGCTTTTTATCGACATGAAACTCAAACATCTTTGATATAGCGATGCCTGATTCAACATCCACATTATGCACCAGGAAGTTTTCTGAGTCCTCAAGATATTTCCGGGCATTTTTAATTCCGCCGCCCGTACCAAGTATTTCTCGTTCAAAACTAAGATAGATATTAACGCCGAAATTATTCTCAGCAAAATATTTTTCTAGCTGGCCCGCGAAATGATGCGTGTTAACCACAATGTGCTTAATTCCTGAATCGCGCAGCTTTTCAATAACGTTTCTTATCATCGGTTGTCCGTTCGATTCAACAAGCGCTTTGGGAACCTCCAGTGTCTTGGGATGAAGCCGTGTCCCGTATCCTGCCGCAAGAATCATTGCCGTTGTAAGTTCCATCGCCCTGATAATTATTTATTTCTGCGGTAAGGTTCCGTCAGCCTGAACACAACGTCATTGCACCTGTATTCCTCTTCAGGTGTATTGAATTTCTGATATCTTGAAGGCATATCGCTATCGGCGAATCCGGCGTAGCCGATTATGAATTCAGGGTTCAGTGAAAGCACGTATTCAAAATCAAATTTTTTGTGCCCTGCCTGTAATCTTTTTGAACTGGTTTTGGCTATGAACTCGTTGTTGAGCCCCCACATATCAATTGTGTAAAGTTCCGAATAATAAGGTATCTTACCTGCCGGGCCGACGGCAATAATGGTATTCGGGCTTACATTCAGTTTCAGCCATTTTCCGAACATTGACCATTGCTTCTCATACCTCGCATTATCATCTTTGATAATAAGCTGCCTGTACTCCAAAAATCCTAATGTAACTGAAAATAAGAGAACAGATAAAATTATCACCGTAATCCCCGAAACTCTGTTAAGCGTATAAGATCCGTTTTTGAAAGCGGCGGCAACTTTCCTGACCGCATACACCAGCCCTATAACGCTTAATATATACAGAAGAGGAAGTATAGGAACGAAGAACCTGTTAGCTATCATCCAGTCGCCTCCAACGCCTATAAGGTATAATATATAAACCAGGCAAAACAGGATCAAAAATGATTGCTTAAAATCTTTGATGGCTTTTTTGAACGGGATAAACAGGATAAAAATAAATATGTAAAGTCTCGCGCCGGTGCAAAGGGCAAGGTACTTAGCCCCAAGATAAATATTCATAGTAAGGTCTGTAACGCCTTTTGCATAAAAAGTATTAGGGATAAGATGCCCGTAATAAAAATATTTAAAGCCATAATAAACAGTAAAGAATAACGTATAAAAAAGAATTAACTTCAATAACAGGGGTTTGAAATTCTCAATCTTCTTTCTCTGCAGGATCATATGTAATAATGCAACGGCAAAGATCATATTGCCTTCAGGCCGCGTCATTGTACAAAGCATCATGAAACCCAGCATATAATAAAGCCGGTTTGCGCCTTCGTTTATCTTAAAATAATTATAAATGATCCCCAGGATAAATAAAGTATAGATAGGAAATTCCATTCCGCCGATCGCCCAGAAAGCCAATGAATCGTCAAGAACAAAAAATATTATTGGCAGCAGGAACAGGTGAACAGGCAGATTATAAAAAATTTCCGGAAATAATTTGATCAGCCTGAACAGAAAAAATATATTGAATATCGATATCAACAGCCCAAGCGATAAAGCAAATACAGATATATCGATTCCTTTGACCGTTGTAAAAGGCGAAGTAATGACTGTCCACAAAAAATTCGTATAGCCTTCAACGTACTCTCCCGCATTGTACACAAGTCCGTTGCCAAGCATCATGTTCCTTCCGTACCGGAAAGAAATATATGCATCATCCACGTTCTGGAACAGGAAGCTCCAGCTTAGAAACAGGCAGTATACGGTAAAGAAGATCACTATTGCCGCAAAATATTTTCTTCTGATGCTGGATGATGGTATTAACAATGATTCATTCAAGATTTTACTAACTCTTATGCAGTTTTAATTACTTTTTCAGTTCCTTTTCCAAAGAATAAGAAATATATAGTGCCCGCTAATCCAAGCGCAGAAGCCGCCCAAAAATTATAACCCGGCCCAAGTTCCCACAGAAATCCGCCACCGAATGCTGCAAACGAAACGACAAAATCTCTAATAAAATAATAGAGGCCGAAACATCTTGCTTCGGCATTTTTGACTGACAGATCCATGATCATGGCTTTTCGGGTGGGTTCGCCGAATTCCTTTAATCCTCTTATTACAAATGCCGCTACAAGCAGCCAATAACTTGAACTATAGAACAAAAATACGGGAAAAATTGTAAAAAAGAAAAATGTTACCACAATAAAAGGTTTTCTTTCAAGCTTATCTGAAAAACTTGCCACCGGGATATAGATCAGCGCCGCGGTTATCATCTCAATGGCGGTTAAAAATCCAAACTGTTCAGGATGAACTTTAAGATTATCTATGCACCAAATTACAACAAACACATATGGAATCTGTTCCGAAAATCTTATTAGTATGTCTGAAAGCAAAAGATTTTTAAGCCTTGGGTCGAATTTTTTCCAAAGCAGGTAAGGATTAATCTTCTCATGGTCCTTAACAACATCATTGGTCATTTTTCTCTGGAACAGAAGCCCGATAGAACACAGAACAATGGAGACGCCGAAAGTAACTCTTATACCGTCTATTAGACCATATGTATTTATCAGTATCCCGCCTAATACCGGCCCGATCATCATTGGGAACCGCCGAGTTATAGATTGCATCGATAGCCCCATGGCGGTTTTACCGGGGCCTAGACTCTTCGTTATCATCGAAGCGCTGGCGGGGAAAGCTATAGCATTCCAGGCGGAGAAAAATATCAGCCCGACGAAAACGGCTATCCAGCTGGTAAACACAATCGCTATAACATAACCGCCTATCGCCATTAAGTTAAAGATAAGGAACGACTTCTTATTCCCTATTCTATCGGCAATAAATCCGCCGGGAAGCGACCAGAAAGATGCCAGGAAATTCTGCATAAATCCCCAGCCTGAAATAATAAGGATACCGCTGCCAAGCCCTTCAAGATATTTAGGGATAAACCTTTCCCACATCTTCTCGCCTGTCATTATAAGTATTATCAGCCCGAAAAGAAGAAGAACGTTTCTTTTTAATCCAAGGAATCCGCTTATTCTGCGCCAGAGTTTTTTCATCAATTGTGCAGCAAATTTATTTTTAACTTTCTATATATAATATGCAAATAATGATATTGCAAATAGCCTGCACCCGTGTCTTTACATTTAAAGGTAAACTAATTTTCATTATTTTTTAAAACGTTGATAAACACAATTTGCATTTTGCAGGATCTTTATTTATATACATAAGTTAGTTCTCAAAATCATACACAAAGGATGTTTTTGAAAAAAAGAATTACCGCTATTATTCTTTTAATACTGATAACGTGTCCGGAA